>CAZVNC010000007.1:0-18783 GCA_964628305.1 uncultured Ideonella sp. | reverse complement strand
CGAGGCCGAGCATGCGGCGCACCGAACTGCGCGCGCCGTCGGCGACGATCAGCCAGTCGGCATGAACCCGGTAGCGGCCGTCCTCGGTCTCGACCTCGAGTGTGGCGCCGGCCTCGCCCGGCGCGACGCCGACGACCTTGTTCTTCCAGCGCATCTCGAGGTTCGGCTGCGCGTTCGCGCGCTGCACCAGATACTCCTCGAGGTAGTACTGCTGCAGATTGATCATGCCCGGGCGGTGGTGGTCGGCTTCGGGCAACAGGTCGAAGTTGTAGACCTCGCGGTCGCCGTGGAAGGTGCGCCCGACGTTCCACGTCACGCCCTTGTCGACCAGCGGCTGGCCGCAGCCCAGGCGATCGAGCACCTCGAGCGTGCGCTTGGCATAACACAGCCCACGCGAGCCGACGCTGACCGTGTTGTCGTCATCCAGCAGCAGCACCTGAAGTCCGCGCTGCGCGCAGTCGATCGCCGCCGCGAGGCCGACCGGCCCGCCACCGATGACGACGACCGTGTGGCGCGATGTCGCACCGCTCGACAGCTCCGCCGGCTTGCGGTAGGGCAGCGTCGAGTAGGTGTAGGTGCTGTGCATCGAGGCGCCCCGTCAGCGGCCTTCGAGCGACTGCCACATCTCTACGTCGCGCTCGGCGGTCCAGATGCGCGGATCCGGGAACTTCGTCGCTTCATCGTAGGCGCGCGTCACGTCGAACGGCATGCAATGGTCGAAGATCACCCAGTGCCCGTAGCGCGGACGCAGCGCGTCGGTCGCTTCGCGATAGACCTCGCGCAGCGGCTTGCCGGCCGCGGCGCCGGCGCGCAGCGTGACGAACAGTTCGGAGACGAAGGCGCGCGTGCCGGCCAGCCCGGCCTGCACCTGGGCCGGCGTCTGCAGCGAGGCACCGCGGCCCGGGACGAGCTTTTGCGGAGCGAGCGCGGCGATCGCGTCGAGCGTCGCGGGCCAGTCGCCGAAGTAGGCGTCGCCCGCATACGGGGTGGCGTCGAACTCGACGAGGTCGCCGCTGAAGAGAATCTTCTGCTCGGGCAGCCACGCCACCGTGTCGCCCTTCGTGTGGCCGCGGCCGAGTTGCAACAACTGCACTTCGAGCTTGCCGAGCCAGAGCGTCATCTTGCCACTGAAGGTCATCGTCGGCCAGGTCATTCCCGGCGGCACCGACTCGACGGCGTTGAAGAGCCGCGGAAAGCGCCCGATCTCGCTCGCCTTGTCCTGCTCGCCGCGCTCGACGATCAGATCGTAGGTGTCGCGGCTCGCGATCACCTCCTGCGCCTTGTACGCGCTGGCACCGAGCACGCGCACCGCATGGTAGTGGCTCAGGACGACGTACTTGATCGGCTTGTCGGTCACTTCGCGGATGCGCCGGATGACGTCGGCGGCCATCACCGGCGTCGCCTGCGTGTCGACCACCATCACGGCGTCGTCGCCGACGATGATGCCGGTGTTCGGGTCGCCCTCGGCGGTGTAGGCGTAGGCGCTGTCCGACAGCTTGTCGAAGCTGACTTTCTTTTCGACCAGATCGGCCTGGGATGCGAAGGCTTTGCTCATTGGCGACTCCAACTGCGATGGCGGAACTTGCTGCAACTCGCGGCACCGCGGCGGGCGCGGCGGGCACGCTCGATGGTAGCCAATTCAGCGTCACCACTGCGCATTGCCCGATCGATAACCCTCGACCCCGGGCGCGCTGGCGGCGAGGCTTTGTCGGCGCGCGCAGCGTGACGCTCAACCCGCGTCGTCAATCGGCAACTCCGGCAATCGGGTCGCACGTACCTTGTCGATCCGCTTGCCTTCGAGCCCGACGACCTCGAAGCGCCAGCCGCTCCACTCGACCGCATCGGCCGTCCGCGCAAGCCGGCCGAGCAGCAGCACGACCATGCCGGCGAGCGTGTTGTAGAGACCGCGGTCCTCCTGAGGCAGATCCTTGAGGCCGAGGCGGTCCTTGAGTTCGGGCACCGGGATCAAGCCGTCGAACAACCAACTCCCGTCGGATTGCTCGACGGCCCAGGCATCGAGGTCGGTCGGGTCCGTGAACTCGCCGGCGATCGCCTCGAGCACATCGCGCGCGGTGATGACGCCCTGCACGTCGCCATACTCATCGACGACGAAGACGAGTTCGACGCTCGTCGCACGGAACTGCGCGAGCAGGTCCATGCCCGAGAGCGTCTCCGGTACGTAGACCGCCGCCTGCAACTGTTCGGTGAGCGTCAGCGCCTCGCCGCGCAGCGCCTGCTGCAGCAGGCTTTGCGCCGAGACGACACCCAGCACATCTTCGAGTCCGCCTCGGCAGACGGGATAGCGCGAATGTGCCGTGCGTTCGAGCACGCCCTGCATCACCTCCTGCGGCGCGCCGACGTCGAGCCAGACGATCTCGTTGCGCGGGATCATCATCGAGCCGATCGGCCGGTCGTCGAGCCGGAACACGTTGCGCACCATCTGGTGTTCCTGCGCCTCGATCACGCCGGCGTCCAGGCCCTCCTCCAGGCTGGCGGCGATCTCCTCTTCGGTCACGACGCGCGCCTGCCCCTTCGCACCCAGCAGACGCAGCGTGACGACGGTGCACCAGGACAGGAACCTGACGAGCGGACGCGTGAACCGCGACAGCCACTCCATCGGCTGCGCGACGAGGCGCGCGACGGCCTCCGGAAACATCTGACCGAGCCGCTTCGGGACGAGTTCGCCGAAGATGATCGTCAGCACCGTGATGAAGAAGACGACGAGGCCGGTCGCGCTGATGGCCGCCGCCTTCGGGCTGATGTGCAGGGTGTCCTTCAGCACCGCGGCGAGCGGCTCGGAGAACGCGGCCTCGCCGACGATGCCGTTCAAGACGCCGATCGACGTGATGCCGATCTGCACCACCGACAGGAACTTGGTCGGATTCAGGTGCAGCGTGAGCGCGGCCTGCGCCTTGGTATCGCCGGCCTCGATCATCGCCGCCAGACGCGCCTTGCGGCTCGCCGTGAGCGCCATCTCCGACATGGCGAACAGGCCGTTGAGCAGGATCAGGCAGGCGAGTAGGACGACGTCCATGCAGCGCGCATTGCGGCTCATCGGCCGCTGCGCAGTTTCCTTCGAATGGCGGGGCCGCAAAGCGTAGCAGAATCGCCGTCATGATCTTCCTCATCGGCGACGTGCAGGGCTGCTGCGACGCCCTCGACCGCCTGCTCGCCGAGATCGGCTTCTCGCCATCGCGCGACCACCTCTGGTTCCTCGGCGACCTCGTCAACCGCGGCCCGCACTCGCTCGCGACCCTGCGGCGCGTCAAGGCGCTCGGCGGGGCGGCCGATAGCCTGCTCGGCAACCATGACCTGCACCTGCTCGCCGTCGCCGACGGCGCACAAGCGCTGAAACGCTCCGACACACTCGCAGGCATCCTCGATGCGCCGGACCGTGAGGGGCTGCTGGACTGGCTGCGGTCGCAACGGCTCGCTGCGGTCGAAGCCGGCTGGCTGCTCGTGCACGCGGGCGTCGCGCCGCAATGGGATCGCACCGCGACGCTCGCCCTCGCCTCCGAGGTCGAAGCCGTGCTGCGCGGCTCTGACCGCGCTGCCTTCCTGCGCAAGATGTACGGGGATGCGCCGACGCGCTGGAGCGAGGGCCTCGCAGGCGTCGACCGGCTGCGCTTCATCGTCAACGCGTTGACGCGAATGCGGTTCTGCGACGCCCGCGGCCACCTCGAGTTCGCGGCCAAGGATGGCGCCGGTACCGCACCGAAGGGCTACATGCCGTGGTTCGAGGTTCCCGGACGGATGACAGCGGGAACACCGATCGCGTTCGGCCACTGGTCGACCCTCGGCCTGATCGACACGCCCGAGTTGCTGTCGCTCGACACCGGCTGCGTCTGGGGTGGTGCGCTCAGCGCAGTCCGCGTCGATGGCGGACACCGCGAACTGCACCAGGTTCGCTGCCCGCAAGCACGCAAGCCGGGGCGCTAGTGCCGACCCCTCCACTAAAATCCGTTCACCGCAGGAGACGTGGCCGAGCGGTCTAAGGCAGCAGTCTTGAAAACTGCCGAGGGGGCAACTCCTCCGTGAGTTCGAATCTCACCGTCTCCGCCAGCGCAAGCCGGACTCGAGCTCTGTGGCCCAGGTTCGGTTGCACGATGGCAACAGATCGCACCACGACCATCGCTGCATGTAGAATTTCACGTCCCCTGTAAACGGACCGGTAGCGCCAAGCGTTGAGAGTGCGCTAATCATCACCGCGGTCGGCGCGTGGATCAGAGTCCACGAATGACCGGCAGTGAGTCGATGGCAACCGCCCTTAATCAATATCCTTGCAACTGGAGATTCGCATGAAATTCGCTCCCTCCCTCTTCACGCTCGCCGTGATCTCGGCCTTTGCCGTTTCCGCTTCGGCTCAATCCGCTTCGGCACCGACGCGCGCCGAAGTCAAGGCCGAAACCGCCGCCGCCAAGAAGGCCGGTGACATCCCTTCGGGCCAGCAATCGACGACCGAACAGGCCACGCCGAAGAAGCCCGCCAAGACCGGTGACCGTGCAGCGACCAAGGAAGAAGCCAAGGCCGCCAACAAGGCCGGCACGACGCCGCATGGTCAGGAATCGGTGGCCCATCAAGACGCGCCCGCCAAGCCCGCCAAGACCGGTGATCGCGCCGCGACCAAGGAAGAAGCCAAGGCCGCGAACAAGGCCGGCACGACCGTCGAAGGTCAAGAGTCGGTGCCCAACCAGGACAAGGGCCCGCCGAAGCAGAAGAAGTAAATCCGATTACCGGCCCTGCGCGGCCGGATCAGATCCGCGAAGGCGGCGCACGGGCATCCGGCGCCGCCTTTTCCTTTGGGCGGTCTGTGCGCGCTGCGCGCCGTGCCAGCGTCTGCCCGGCCCTCAGGCGACGCAGGTGCGGTTCTTGCCGGTCCGCTTGGCTTCGTAGAGCGCCTGATCGGCACGTTCGAGCGCGGGCTCGATCGCTTCGCCGTCGCGGTGGCTCGTGACGCCGGCCGAGAACGTGACCAGCACCTGCTTGCGCTCGTGCATGAAGAGTCCGCCTGAGAGCGAACGCTGCAGGCGGGTCAGGATCTGCTGGCCTTCATCGGCGGCGGTCGCCGGCAGCAGGACGACGAACTCCTCGCCGCCGTAGCGCGCCACCACGTCGTCCGGACGCAGCGACCTGGCGACCGCCTCGGCAAGCGATCTGAGTGCAACGTCGCCCACCCCGTGGCCGAGCTCGTCGTTCAGTCGCTTGAAGTTGTCGACGTCGAGCAGCCCGATCGAAAGCGGTTCGCCATCGCGCTCGGCGCGCGCACGAGCGACCTCGAACGCCTGCAGCAAGCCGCGCCGATTGGCGACGCGCGTCAACTGGTCGGTCGTGACCTCGTCGGACAGGCGCCGCAGTTCGGATTCGAGCGTCGCGACGCGATCGGAGAGCTGCGCCGCGCGCGTGTGCTCGGCGTGCAGCCGCTGCTGGGTCTGACCGACGATGTCCTGCACACTGCGCGTCTCTTCGAGCATTTCGCCGACGACGCCGGTCAGGCTCTCGAGCGATGGCGCGGCGTTGATCACCTGCGCATAGCGCCCGATGTTGTCGTGAAACTTGCCCGTGCGCGAGCCGAGCTCGCCCATCTCCTGCAGCATCCGGTTCATCAACGACTTGAGCGCATCGCGCGCTCGGCTGCGTTCGTCGCGCAACTCGCGCTGACGCTCGCGCGTGTGGCGCAGCACTTCGGTCGCCGCTTTGACGCCGCGCGCGTTGATGCCATCGTCGAGCTTTTGCAACATCGCCTCGAGCTGCCCCTTGGCCCAGCTGTCGTCTTCGGCCAGGTCGGTGAGTCCGGCCGTCAGCTCGCGGCACAAGCCGCCGAGCTGATCGGCCAGGTGCTGCCGATGCTGGAGCACCCGATCGATGCCCGGGCACAGCGCCCGCAGCGCCTCTGCGCGCTGCGGCGTCGCACCGCTCTCGACGATCTCGCGCGTCAACGCGGCGAGCGGCGCCGCCTGTTCATCGGCCCCGGACGCGGAGAGTGCCTCGAGCAAGCTGGCGCTCAGATGCGCGACGCTCGCGGCCCAGGCCTCGGCCTGAGCGTCGGGCGTTGTCGCGCCTGCAAGATCGGCTTCGGCAGCATCTTGCAGCCCCATGTTCGCGGACGCCGCGGTCGACCCGTTCGACACCGGCGCCGCGAGCGCCGGCCGGGCTTCGGCTTCGATCCCGGGCGCCGGGTCGAGGTCGGCGACGATGTCGTCGGCGCAATCCTTGTCCCAGGTGCCGAGCAACTGCGTCAGGCGAGTTTGGAGCACGCCAGCGTCGGCGTGGCTGCCGGCCAGAACGCGCTGCAGGCTCTCCTTGCGCCGCCCGCTGGTCCACTGTCGCCCGCCGCGCTCGATGCCGCGCACGAGGCGCCCGATGAGACTCGCCAGCGCGGCGCCTCGATCGTTCTCGACCGTCAGCTTGTCGAGCGCGCGCTCGGCAAGCTCCCAGCGCGCATCGAGAATCGCCGTCGCCAGCGCGCGCCGGTCCGCTGCCGGCACGTTCAGCCCGGCGGCGAGCGACAAGCGATCCAGCAGGTGCATCGCACGCTCGGAATGCATCGCCCCGCCGCCCTGCCCGCCCTCGGCCCGATAGGCCCTGGCGTAGTTCTCGGGCGTCGGCTCGAGACGGTTCTCGACCAGCCGCTTGAGGGCCGCCTTGGCCACCTGCGCCGGCTGCGGCGCGACGGCAGCGGCCGATGTGCGGGTGTCCATCGCCGAATTCAGATGGCGAACGCGTTCGCGTTCATGGCCGGGGAATCGCGCCCGCGGCGCGCAGAAGCGGGGCCGAGCTGGCCGACACTTCGTCGGCCGAATCGACGATCCACGGCGCCTTGCGATCGAGCAGCATCTGGTTGCGCCAGAGCTCGAGCTGTTCCGGTGCGAGCGGCCGGCTGAACAGGAAGCCCTGCATGAAGCGGCAGCCGAGGCGATGCAACTGCTCCATCTGGCGCAGTGTCTCGACCCCCTCGGCGACGACGCGCAGGCCTAGCGAGCGCGCGATCGCGATGATCGCGGTGACGATCGCCGAGCTCTGCGGCGTGAGCCCGAGGTTGTGGACGAACGCGCGATCGATCTTCAGCTCGTTGATCGGCATGTTGGTCAGGTACGAGAGCGACGAATAGCCGGTGCCGAAGTCGTCGATCGAGATCTCGACGCCCATCTCGTTCAGGCGGTGCAGCGTCATGTTGACATTGCCCGAATCCTTCATCAGACCCGTTTCGGTGATCTCGAGCTGGATCGAATGGTGCGGCACGCCATGCTGGCTGACAGCGGCATGGATGTGCTCGAGCAGGTCGGTGCGCTCGAACAGGCGGTTCGGCAGGTTGACCGCGATCGAATCCGAAAAACCGAAACGGTCCTGCCAGATCCGCGTCTGGCGCGCTGCCTCGCGGATCGCCCATTCGCTGAGCGGCACGATCAGCCCGGTCTCCTCGGCGAGCGGAATGAAGTCGCCCGGCGGCACGAGCACGCCGTTGCGCTGCCAGCGCATCAGCGCCTCGACGCCGATCATGCGCACGCTGCGCGCGTCGACCTTCGGCTGGTAGTGCAGCACGAGTTCGTTGCGCTCGATCGCCTTGTGCAGCGCGCTCTCGAGCTCGATCTTCTCGCGTCCCTTGCCCGCGAGGCCGGGGCTGTAGATCGCGTGCGTGTTCGGTCCCTGCGACTTGGCGGCATACATCGCCACGTCGGCGCTGCGCATCAGGTCGGCGACCGAACTGCCGTCGCGCGGAAAGAGCGCGACGCCGACGCTCGCCGTGACGAAGCATTCCTGGCCGCCGACGAAGATTGGATCCTTCATCAGATCGAGGATGCGCGAAGCGACGCGCTCGGCGTCGAGCTCGTCGCCGATCTCGGGCAGTAGGGCGACGAATTCATCGCCGCCGTAGCGGCCGACGCCTTCGAGCGCGCGGTGCGAGCGCGAGCCCATCGAATCGATGGAGATCTCGATCTCCTTGTCCGAGTGGCGCACGCTCGAACGCAGGCGGCGCGCCACTTCCATCAGCAGCTCGTCGCCCGCAGCGTGGCCGAGCGTGTCGTTGATGACCTTGAAGCGATCGAGGTCGATCAGCAGGATGCCGACCTGGTGGCCGATCCGGCGTGCGTGGTCGAGCGCGCTCTCGGCGCGCAGGATCAACTGGTGGCGATTGGGCAGGCCGGTCAGCGTGTCGAAGTTCGCAAGATGGCGGATCTTGTCCTCGTCGAGCCGGCGGTCGGTCACGTCCTGCACGATCCCGGTGTAGCCCGACAGGTGGCCGTGCTCGTTGAATTCGGGCTCGGCCTCGATGTGAACGATGCGCTGCTTGCGGTCCGGCAGCGTCACCGGAACGTCGGTCGCGAGCGCGAGCTTGTGGCGCAGCGCATCGTGCAGCAGCTCGATCAATCCGCCGCGCACGTCCTCGTTCACGGTGCGCAGCATCTGGCGCATGCCGAACGCCGCATCCGGGCCCATGCCGAGCACGCGCAGGCCTTCGATCGAGAACACCAGCCCGCCGTGCCCGCGCCGCCAGTCGAAGCTGCCCATGCGCGCCAGGTCCTGCGCGCGCGCGAGCTTGGCCTTGCTGCGTTCGAGTTCGATGCGGATGCTCGACGAGCGCAGCAGGTGGCGCAGGCGCCCGGCGAGCAGGCTCCACTGGGTGGACTTGACGAAGAAGTCGGTCGCGCCCGCCTCGTAGGCGCGGTTGATCGACGCGTCGTCGTCGAGGCCGGTCAGCATCAGCACCGGCAGCGCGTCGAAGCCGCTGCGCAGGCGCAAGCTGCGGCAGGTCTGGAAGCCGTCGAGTCCCGGCATCAGGGCGTCGAGGACGACGATGTCGGGCACCCAGTCGTCGAGCAGCTCGAGCGCACGCTCGCCGCTCGTCACTTCGGTGACCTCGAATCCGGCGTCGCGCAGCGCATGCGAGGTCAGCAGCAGGTTCACCTCGTCATCGTCGACGAGCAGCACATTGCGCAGCGCAGGCGCAGTCGGCCCCGACGGGTGCGCCGGCCGGTTCATGACGGGTTGTCCAGAATTTGCTTCAATGCGCCCTGCACAGCGGTGACTTCGCGATGGAATGCCGCGATCGCGTCCGCCAGGCCATCGACGCGGCCTTCGCGAGACACGGCTTCGATATCGGCGCACAACTGCGACAACTTGACCGCGCCGATGCTCGCCGAAGATGATTTCAGCGTATGCGCGACATGGCGGATCGCCGCCGCGTCGCGGGCCTGGAATGCGGTCGTCATCTGCGGCAGCAAACGGGCGACCGAGGTACCGAAGGCGTCGGCGACGCGCACCAGCAGCTTGCTCTGCCCGCCTGGATCGAGCTCGCGCAGGCGCTCGATCGCCTGCGGGTCGAGCACCGCCGCCGCACCTAAGCGTGCGCCACACCCCTGAACATCGATTCGACTATCGACAGTCATGCTGCATTGTCGGCGAACATCTGCATCCGGTGGTTCGGGAGCGTGTGCATCATTTCGACACACTTGTGCCGCCGCGTTGTGTCGCCGCTGGCGCCGCTGACCTGCATTTTCGGCCATCTGCCGCTGATCTGAAGCCGCCCGCCGGACGCATAGCCACGCACCGACCGGGCACGAGAGCCGCGCCAAGGCCGCTTCGTACAATCTTCCAATGCCCCGCCCTGCACCGACCCCGGCCAACGTGCTTGGCCGCATGCCCGTGCACCGCACGGCCCAGGTCGCTGCGCTGCTGACGACCTGCCTGGCGCTCGTGTTCGCCGCTGCCGGATTGCTGGCGCTCGCCGCACCCGAGCCGGTACCTGCGCTGCCTTGGCTGCTCGCGGTGGGCCTGGCGTGCGCCGCGGCGGCGGTCGGCTGGGCGCTGTGGCGCCAGCACGCACTGGAAGCGACGCTCCACGATGCGCGTGTCGACGCCGCCGGCCTCGGCCAACTCGTCGATGGCTGGCTCTGGCGCACCGATGCGGCGCACCGCCTGACGCTGCTGAATCCCACCTCCACCGACGCCTTGCCCGACAACGCGATCGGGCGCCCGCCGTGGGCGGTGTTCGGCGCCGACGCCGATGCCGCAACCGCGTTGCGAAGCCGGCTCGAGGCCGGTCTGCCGCTCGAGGGTCTGATCGTCTCGCAGGAGCTCGCGTCGGGCGAGCGCCAACGCTTCACCTTGCAAGGCCATGCGGTGCTCGATTCGGCCGGCCGCCCCGCGGGCTATCTCGGCAGCGCGCGGCCAAACATCGTTGCCGACAGCCCTCGGCCCGAGACTCTTGCACCGGCGCTCGCGACCGAACCCATGACGGGCGAACACGAGAGCTTCAGCTACACCGTGTCGCACGACCTGCGGGCGCCGATCCGTGTGGTCGAAGGCTTCACGAAGATCCTCAAGGAGGACTACGGCCACCAGCTCGACCGCATCGGCAACGACCACCTTGATCGCGTGCTCGGCGCGGCGGCGCGCATGAACAGCATGATCGATGCGCTGCTGACGCTGTCGCAGTTGTCTTCGCGCCCGCTCGCCCGCCAGCCGGTGAACCTGTCGCAGCTCGCGGGCTTCATCGCCGACGATCTGCGCCGGCAGGCGCCGCAGCGCCAGGTCGACATCCACATCGAAGACGGCCTGCAAACCCAGGGCGACCCGACGCTGTTGCGCGTCGTGCTCGAGAATCTGCTCGGCAACGCCTGGAAGTACACCGCCAAGAAGCCCGACGCGCAAATCTGGTTCGAGCGCAGTGTGCATGACGGACGGCCTGCGTTCTGCGTGCGCGACAACGGCGCCGGCTTCGACATGCGCTTCGCAGATCGGCTGTTCGGCGTCTTCCAGCGCCTGCACAGTGCGAACGACTTCCAGGGCACCGGCGTCGGGCTTGCGTCGGTGCAGCGCATCGTGCGGCGCCATGGCGGCGAAATCTGGGCCGAATCCGAGGTGCAGCGCGGCAGCCGCTTTCACTTCACGCTGCCGCCGGCGCCATAGCGTCAGCGGCGCGCCGGCCGTGCCAGCAGTTCGACGGCGTCGATCAGGCGCTGCGCCTGTT
This sequence comes from uncultured Ideonella sp., assembly GCA_964628305.1. Taxonomy (GTDB): domain Bacteria; phylum Pseudomonadota; class Gammaproteobacteria; order Burkholderiales; family Burkholderiaceae_C; genus CAIKUF01. The sequence goes on along the minus strand of CAZVNC010000007.1, from coordinate 7,814 downwards.
GCTCCACACTCAGGCCATCGTCGCGCGCCTGCGATTGCAGCATCTCGAATGCCGCCGCGCGCGCGAGCGAATTGCGGTGCATCAGCACGCCGACCGCGATCGCGACCGGCTGCGACAGCGGATCGGCGCCGGCCGGCGCCGCCGGTGCGTCGGTCTGCGCGGGCTTGGCCCGCAGCGCGGCAAATGCCGCTTCGACCGCAGGCAGGATCTGCTTGACCTCGAGCGGCTTGACGAGATAGTCGACCGCGCCGAGCGCCTTCACCTTGGCAACCGTCTCGTCGTCGGCGAACGCCGACAGGAACATGAACGGCATGTGCAGGAACTCGCGCAGATAGGCCGCGACATCGAAGCCGCTCTTGCCCTCCATGCGGATGTCGAGCAGCGCCAGGTCCGGCCGATGTTCGCGCGCGAGGAGGATCGCATCGTCGCCGTTGTCGGTGTCGATCACCTCGTAGCCAGCCTGCAGCAGGCCGTGCGTGAGCGTTGCCAGCACGAGCCGGTCGTCGTCTACCACCAGAATCTTGCCTTTGTCGGTCACGCGCGAGCCTCGCCCCCTGCACTCCGGTCCCGCGGAGCAGCGTTCGTCATTGTGGCCGAAAGTGCGGACGATCCACAGTCTGCTTTGCCACCCACGAGCCTAGCCTGCCGCCAGTTGCACGACACCGGGCGGCGTCAGCGCAACCGTCGCCAGCACCTGCGCGCCCTGCTGCTCGATGGCGAGCGTTGCGCAGCGCCGCGGCATCAGCGCACGCACGAGGCCAAGTCCCGAGACGCCGCCCGGAATGCGCGCGAGCTTGAAGTCGGCGCCCAGCGAGCCCGGGTTCGAGATCGTGATCCGGACCCCTTCGTCGTCGCAGTGCAGCACGCATCCGACCGCCGCAGCGCCGTCGTCGCGCGAATGCTTGATCGCGTTCGTCAGCAGCTCGTTGATCGTCAGCGCAATCGGAATCGATTCGGCCTCGGGCAAGGCCCAGGGCCGCGACGGCGCGCCTTCCAAGCGGAAGGCAATGCTGCGCCCGAAGGTGCGCTGCACCGAGCCGGTGATCGCCTCGACAACGCTGGCGAGCAGCAGCGGCCCCGAGCTTCCGACCTGCAGGCCGTAGACCTGCGCAATCGCCTGGACCTGGCCGACAACCTCGGAGATCACCGCCTCGACCTCCGGCTTGCCCTCGGCGATCTGCTGCAACAGGCCAGCGACGCCCTGCAGGTTGTTCTTGATCCGGTGGTGAACTTCCTTCACGAGCATCTCGCGCTGGGCGATCGCCGCATCCAGGCGCGCCTGCTGCGCGGCGCGTTGTTCGGTGACGTCGGTGGCGACGAACAGCAGTTGATCGGGTGCCTGCCCCGGGGCACCGAGCGGCAGGTAGCGCGCGTCCCACTGGCGCGGTCCGTCGCCGCTGTCGAAGGTGTACTCGCGATGCATCACCTCGCCGGCGTCGAGCGCGGCAAGCATGTGCTCGCGCATTTCGGCGGCGCGTTCGGCCGGATGCATTTCCTCTGGCGTGCAGCCGACCAGCTCGTCGATCGGGCGGCCGGCGATCGCCGCCGCCGTCTGGTTGAGCTGCACGATGCGCAGGCTGCGCGCGTCGCGCAGCGCGATCGCGAGCGGCGCCATCTCGATCAGGCGCTGCAGCGAGGCCTGCGACTCGGCGCTGCGCGCTTCGGCCTGGCGGCGGCGTTCGATGTCGAGCAGCGCGTAGGTCAACTGGCGTCCGGTCCGCTCGAGGCCGGTCGCGACGACGTTGCCGACGATCCAGAACTCGCGTCCGTCGCGCGCCTTGACGCGGCACTCGAAGGTCTCGGCCTGGCCCTCGAACAGATCGTTCAGGTACTGCGTCTGGCGAAACGGATGATCCGCTTCGGGCGTCGCGACGGTGCTGATCGGCTGGCCGACGAAATCGGCCAGATCGCCGCCGAACATGCGGCGCGCCGAGCGGTTCATCCATTCGATGCCGCGCTCGCCGACGGTGACGATGCCGACGAGCACCGAGTCGAGAATCGCGCGCGTGCGCTCGGCCTGCAGCGCGACCGCCTGCTCGGCCCGATGGCGCGCATCGACGTTCACATACGAGGCAATCATGCCGCCCGTCGGATCGCCCTCGACGACGAGGCGCTTGCTGACCTGCACCCACAGCAACTGGCCGTCGCGGCGCCGCAACTGGCGCTCGCCGCTCCAGCGCCCGCGACGGCGCATCTGCTCGTCCTCGCGCGACCAGAGCCGGTTGAACTCGGCACGATCCGGAAACAGCGCCTGAAAGGGAATCTCGACAAGATCTTGTGCCGGGTAGCCGGTGAGCGTCGCGAACGCCTCGTTCGCGCGCTGGATCGCGCCGTCGCGAACGAAGGCGATGCCGACCTCCGACAGGCTGAACATCAGCTCGCGGTCGCGCGCCAGCGTCTCGAGTTCGCCTTGCTGCGCCTTCAGCCGTGTGATGTCGGAGATCACCGCGATCGCCTCGGCGTCGGCCGCCGTCCCGCTGCCGCGCAGCGACAGCGCAAGCCAGCGCTCGGGCTGCCCGGCGGCCGGATCGGCGTCGATCCGGAACTCGGTCTCGTAGCCGGCGCCATCGGCGCGCGCCTTGTCCGTCGCGGCGACCAGTTCGGTCAATTGCGGCCAGCCGGCGAACAACTCGTCGATGCGCTTGCCGGCAGCGCGCCCGGCGTCCAGGCCGAGCATGTCCTCGAAGCGCTGGTTGCAGCGCACGAGGCGGTTCGCGCGCAGGTAGGCGATGCCGGTGCTCGCGCTCTCGAGAATCGTCGTCATCTCGCGCAGCAGTTGTTCGCTGCGCGATTGCGTCTCGTGCTGCTCGGTGACGTCGAGCGTGACGACCGAGGTGGTGCGTTTGCCCGAAGCGAGCGTCGCCGGCTCGACGCGCGTCAGCAGCCAGCGCAGCCCGAGTTCGGGATGGCGGATCGCGTAGCGCGCCTCGGCACGAAGCGTGTGGCGCAGCGCATGCTGAATCTTCTCGAACTCGGGCAGCGTCGCCTCGACGACGATCTCGCGCCGCACCGACTGGAGTGCGGTCGACGGCACACTCTCGCTCGCCGGCTTGCGGCCTTGGTCCGCGCTCGCTGCGTCTGCCTTCGCCATCGGCGCGGCAGCATGCTGGCGCAGCCGGCCGGCCGACTCCTGGAAGGTCGCGAGGCCGACGCCGGCTGTGTCCATCAAGGCATCGACCTGCATCCGCGCCAGATCGCGCTCCTCTTCCAGGCTGCGGTCTTCGACGACCGCGATGTAGCGCCGTCCGGCACGCGCCGTCTCGACGCAACGCACGACGCCGCGCACGCGGCGCGTCGAGGCCTCGCCCTGCGGGATCCAGGCCTCGGTCTCGAGCGGACTTGCCCCGGGCATCAGGCCTGCGTCCGGCCGGCCGCCGCCGAAGGCGAGCAACTGCTGCAGGTTCGGATGAGCCTCGGACAGTGACGCCGGCACGCTGCCTGCGATCGCGTTGAACGCACGATTGCTGCGCACCAGCACGCCGCTGGCGTCGAACAACACCATGCCGACCGGGCTCAGCCCGAACCAGTCGTCGAGCTCGCGTGCCGCGCGATTTGCAAGATCTTGCGCGTCGCGCTCGGCGCTGCAGTCCTGCATCGTCACGAGGGTGAGTGCGCGTCCGTCCGCATCGAGCAGCATCTGGCGCGCCTCGCGCCACCAGCGCTCGCGCCCGCTGGCATCGATCAGCCGGCGCTCGTGAAGCGCGGGCCCGTCGTCCACCTCGGCGCGCGCCCGCGCCGTGCGCTGCGCTCCGCGGTCCTGCTCGGGTTGCAGGTCGATCGGATCGACGCCGATCAACTCGCTGCGTGGAAAGCCGCTGAACTCGACGAACGCGTCGTTCACGTCGACCAACTTTCGATCGGAGCCGAGCAGCATGGCCGGAAACGGCGCCTGCCAGACCAACTGCAACAGCTCCGACGACGCGCTGTGCAGCATCGCTCGCGCGGGCGGCATTGGGTCGGTCTCGGCGGGCGCATCGAGCTCGATCCGCAACGCCCACTGGCGGGCGTCGATTGGCCGCAGCGCAAGCTGCGCGCGCCGGCCATCGGGCAGCGTGAAGCCTTGCGGTTGGGTGCCGCCGGCGCGACCGGAGAGCGCGCCGCGCAGCCAGTGCAGAACGCGGTCGCCAAGCACCGGTTGCAGTTGCTCGAGTCGCCCTGCCACTGCACCGCCGAGCACCCTTTGCGCTGCCGGGTTGACATAGGCAAGCCGTGCCTGCGCGTCGAGCACCAGCACGGCGTCGGACAGCAGGTCGAGAAAGGGTTGCAGCAGCGGCGCGCCGGCGACGGATTCCGGTCGGTTCATCGGCGTTTGGCGTGGGCTCGCGGGTGAGTCGAACGGCGAAGTGTACGCAGCGCCGATCGCGCCGCCCTTGCGCTGAATTCAATGACCGTGAACAAGTTCCGCGGCCCTGCCATGCGTCCGAGGCAGTTGCATTGCGGCGATCCGCCGCGGCGCGCAGCGCGGCCGCCCCCTCATACCGATCTGCGTTCAATCGCAGTGAATCCGGTCACCTCTCGCGACGCCTTGCGGCTATTGGCATAGAGCAACTACCTCACTCGACGGTCAGCACATCGTGTCAGGGGTGGTACTTGCCACGAACACCACGAGCGCCGCTGCAAAGCCGAACCCACACAGGTCGCGATGCGCCTGCGCGGCGCCGAGGAACGCAGCGCCCATGGCCAGCGCGCGCAGCGCGCCTCGTGATCTGACTTCGTCGCGACTGTCTGAACGCAGCGAACGCAGTTCGCGAAGTGAGTTGGCGACGAGGCCATGGGAGCGAGTACCGCAGGGCAGCCGGCGCCGTACAGGCGACGGCCGCCTCGCCGAAGCGCCGCGGGCTGTGCGGGTCCGGCTTTGCCGCGCCGGCCGTCGCCCGCATGGTGGCGCCTAGAGCACGGCCACGTGCTGTGAGCTAGCGTCCATTTCCGTCCGTTTGATCGCGACTTCGTATCAGTCGATCTGCGATGCCGCGGCGAGTGCGCGCAGCAGCGCGTGATTCACCTCTTTCATCCCGAGCAGCAGGCTTTCGGCCGCGGCGCGCACGTCGAACAGCGATTCGCCCTCGATGGTCCGCACGAGTTCGAGGTAGGGCTGATACGGCCCGGTGGCATCGACCAGCGCCTGGGCAACGCGTTCCGGTACCGGAATCGTCTTCAGCAGTTCGGCGAACGGCTGATTGAACATGCGGTCGAGGAGCGAGAAGACGCCGCAGATGAACATCTCGCTGCGCATCTCGTCGTCGCCCGCCGAGCGGCCGAGCTCCTCCATCAGCAGCCCGCGGCGCACCGCGGCGAACATCACCGGCTTCAGGTTCGCGTCCTGCCGCGCGGTCGCCAGCAGCAAAGCAAGCCAGCGCTTCAACTTGCGATGGCCGAGCATCATGATCGCGTGCGCGAACGACGCGATCTCGACGCGCAGCCCGAACGCGGGCGAGTTGATGTAGCGCAGCAGCTTGAAGGCGAGCGTCGGGTCGCGGCGCAAGGTCTGCTCTAAACGGTCGATCGACTCCTCGCGATCGACGCGGTGAATCAGTTCGACAATCACCTGCATGTCGCCCTGCGTTGCGGCCCTTGCGCTGCCTTTGGATTGCGCTGCGAGCACATCGTCGATTGGCCAGCCGAGCACGGCGGCGGCGCCGCGCTTGAAGCTCGCTTCCATCTGATCCATCGTGCGGATGCCCGATTGCGCGAACGGGATGGTGCGCGTTGCGGCATGCGGCGACGCGCCGGGCGCCTCGCCGACGCGCCTGTCCTCGGCCAGATCGACGATCGCATGACCGAAGCAGGGCAGCAGATCGCGCGGCAGTTCCTCCACCGGCCGGCCCTTGAGCAGCAGCGCATTGCCGCGCGCATGCAGTGCAAGCAATGCATCGTGCTGCGCCGCGTCGCCCGCCATGAACGACGGCACCTCGAAGATCAGGTTCGCCGCCGTGCTCGCGCGCAGCAGATCGCCGAGCAGGCCTTCGCTTTGCACGTTGAGCCACACTTCGCCACCGCCTGCCGGCCAGACCTCGGCCACCGCGCCGAGCAGCAGCCCGGCGTCGAGCGCGGCATCCGGTCGCAGCGGGAACACGGTCAGCCGGGTGGCCTTCACCGCGCGCTTGGGGTCGATGACGGGGGCGTAGCACAGCGCGAGCTGGCCGAGCACGGATGCGTCGCTCATGCGGCCGGGTCTTTCCAAGCGACCGCCGCGGATTCTGCTTGGCCGGGCCGCTGGCGGGCCTTGCAGGCCCCGCTGGGCGAGGCCGCCCGGCCCCTCGCCAGGCACGAAACGTCCACTGGACCTTTCGTGTCCCGGCTCGGCCCCCTCGAGGGGGCGCGCGAAGCGCCTAGGGGGTGGGTCATTTCAGATAGTCGAACAGCGACAAGCGCTGCACCGATGCGTAGGTCTGCAGCGCGGCCTGGTAGCCGAGCTGCCTGTTCTGGAAGTCCGAGATTGCAGCCGTCAGGTCCAGATCCTCGGCCTTGGAGCGTTCGATCTGGCCGTTCGTGCTCGCCGCGTCGTGGGTGGCGCCGACGTTGTCGATCCGCCCGAGCGCCTCGCCGGCCGCCGAGCGCGACGATGACAGCCGCGCGAGCAGCGAATCGACATCGCGCAGGCTGCTCGCCGTCGTCTGCGCGATCGCGCCCTTGCTGCGCATCGGCGTCGCCAACTCGCGCGCCGCGGCATCGAGGGCATCGAACACGCTGAGCGACGGCGCGGACGGTACCGCCTCGAAGATATCGCCGTCGGCGGGTGCGCCGCTGATCGCGAACGCGATGCCGTCGACGCTGATCGCCTGGCCAGAGACATACGCGACGCCGGTCTGCGGCGTCGGCGCGCCGTCCTTCAACACGCTGTAGGTCGTCGCGCCGCCAGAGACGCTGAATTCGATGCTGTAGCTCGCGCCGGTCAGCGCCGTCGGGTCGGTGACGCGGCCGGCGTCGATCCAGGCATTGCCGGAGCCGCCCACGGCGCGCGTTTCGAACACGCCGTTGCCGGTCGGCGCCGTCATCCAGGCCGCATCGCCATCCATCGTCATCGGCAGTCCGTCGGTGCGATCGGCGTTGATCTGGCCGCGCGTGCCGACGTATTGCACGCCGTCCGGCGCATCGAGGAACGGCGGTGTCGCAGAACCCTGCCCGCCGAACAGGTAACCACCCGCGCCGTCGCCGCGATTCGCGACCGTGAGCAACTGATCGCGCAGGCTGCGAATCTGATCGCCGAGAACCTTGCGCTGGCTGTCGTCGTAGCCGGCGTTGCCGCTGGCGACGAGTGCTTCGCGCACCTGCTGCAGCAGTTCGCCCGCGTCGCCGAGCGCGGCCTCGGTCTGCGTCATCGCGCTGCGGCTCGCATCGACCGCGCGCAGGCCTGCTTGGGCACGCGCCGTGCCGGCCAGCGCGCGTTCGGCGCGCGCGGCGTTGATCGGGTCGTCGCTCGCGCGCATCACGCGCTTGCCGCTCGTCATGTGCACCTGGGCGTCGCTCAGTTCGCGCTGGCGTTGCTGCAGCCGCGCGATCGTCGACTCGTAGCTGCCGGCCGTGCTGACGCGCAGCGTGCTCATCGTGATGTCACCTCGAGCAGCGTATCGAACACCGATTGCGCCACCTGCAGCATCTTGGCCGCCGCCTGGTAGCTTTGCTGGTACTGGATCAGCCGCGCCGCTTCCTCGTCCAGGTTCACGCCCGAAACCGATGTCGCGCGCGCCGCAGCGTCGCTCGCGACGGCTGCCGACATGCGCGCCGCGCCGTCCGCCCCCTGCACCCGCACGCCGACCTCGCCGAGTGCCGACGACCAGGCGTCGGTGACGGTCGCGCCGGAGACGATCGCCGCG
>CAZVNC010000006.1:0-19947 GCA_964628305.1 uncultured Ideonella sp. | reverse complement strand
CATCATGTGCGGCATCGTCGGCGCGGTCAGCACGCGCAACATCGTTCCGATCCTCGTCGAGGGCCTGAAGCGGCTCGAATACCGCGGCTACGACTCGTGCGGCGTCGCCGTCCATCAGGACGGCGAACTGCGCCGCGCGCGCAGCACGTCGCGCGTCGCCGAGCTCGACGCGAAGGTGGCGCAGGGCGGCATCGAAAGCAGCACCGGCATCGCGCACACGCGCTGGGCGACGCACGGCGCGCCGGCCGAGCACAACGCGCACCCGCATTTCTCGCATGGTACGGGGGCTGCGGCCGGCGCGCGCGCGCGCATCGCGCTTGTGCACAACGGCATCATCGAGAATCACGACGAACTGCGCGCCGAGTTGCAGGCGCGCGGCTACCGTTTCGACAGCCAGACCGACACCGAGGTCATCGCGCACCTGGTCGACCACTGCTATGGCGGCGACCTGTTCGACGCCGTGCAGCAGGCGACGGGCAAGCTGCGCGGCGCGTATGCGATCGCCGTCTTCTGCCGCGACGAGCCGCATCGCGTGGTCGGTGCGCGCGAGGGTTCGCCGCTGGTCCTGGGCCTGGGCAGCGACGGCGCCAACTTCATCGCGTCGGACGCGATGGCGCTGGCCGGCGTGACCGACCAGATCGTCTACCTGGAGGACGGCGACGCCGTCGACCTGCAGATCGGCAAGACCTGGATCACCGGCCGCAGCGCCGGCGGCGCACGACAGGCGGTGCAGCGCGAGGTGCGCACCGTCGTCGCCCACAGCGGCGCAGCCGAGCTGGGACCGTATCGGCACTACATGCAAAAGGAGATCTTCGAGCAGCCGCGCGCGATCGGCGACACCCTCGAAGGCGTCGCCGGCATCACGCCCGAGCTGTTCGGCGACGGCGCGTACCGCATCTTCAAGGAGATCGATTCGGTCCTCATCGTCGCCTGCGGCACGAGCTACTACGCCGGCTTGACGGCGAAGTACTGGCTCGAAGGCATCGCCCGCATTCCGACGAATGTCGAGGTGGCGAGCGAATACCGCTACCGCGACAGCGTGCCGAACCCGCGCACGCTGGTCGTCACGATTTCGCAAAGCGGCGAGACGGCGGACACGCTCTCCGCGCTGAAGCACGCGCGCGTGCTCGGCATGCCGCACAGCCTGACGATCTGCAACGTCGCGACGAGTGCGATGGTGCGCGAGTGCGAGCTGGCGTACATCACGCGCGCCGGAGTCGAGATCGGGGTCGCATCGACGAAGGCCTTCACGACCCAGCTCGTCGGCCTGTTCCTGCTCACGCTCGCGCTGGCGCAGGTGCGCGGCCACCTGAGCGAAGCGCAGGAAGCCGAGCACCTGAAGTCGCTGCGCCACCTGCCGGCGGCGCTGCAGGGCGTGCTCGCGCTCGAGCCGCAGCTGATCGCCTGGTCGGAGGAATTCGCGCGCAAGGAGCACGCCCTCTTCCTCGGCCGCGGACGGCACTATCCGATCGCGCTCGAGGGCGCGTTGAAGCTCAAGGAGATCAGCTACATCCACGCCGAGGCCTACCCTGCCGGCGAGTTGAAGCACGGCCCGCTCGCGCTCGTCACGGCCGAGATGCCGGTCGTGACCGTCGCGCCGAACGACGCCCTGCTCGAAAAGCTCAAGAGCAATCTGCAGGAAGTGCGGGCCCGCGGCGGCGAGCTCTACGTCCTCGCCGACGGCGATTCGCGCCTCGTCGCCGAGCCCGGCGTGCACGTCATCCACATGCCCGAACACTACGGCGCACTGTCGCCGATCCTGCACGTCGTGCCGCTGCAGCTCCTCGCCTACCACACCGCCTGCGCCCGCGGCACCGATGTCGACAAGCCGCGCAATCTCGCCAAGTCGGTCACGGTCGAGTGACCGGCGTAGCGGCCGCACTGTGCTCGCGACGTAGGCGCAAGGCGCGTGGTGTTCTGACTGTCGGCTGCTGTCGGCGCCGACACCGACGACCTCCAGAGCAGCCTGCATGAGGGGTCAAGCGCCAGGCGAGCTGCGGGCCCGAGCCTCGAGCACTCTTGGCAGGTTGGTCTCGATCCAATCGGCCAGACCGCGCACCCGCCTGGCCGCGTCGCGTCCCAGCGGCGTAAGCCGGTACTCGACATGCGGCGGCACCACGTCGTGGGCAATGCGCTGGACCAACCCGTCGCCTTCGAGCCAGCGCAGCGTCTGCGCGAGCATGCGCTCGCTGACCCCGCCGATGGCGCGGCGCAGCTCGGCAAAACGATGCATCCGCGTTTCCAGCACGATCAGCACGAGCACGCCCCAGCGGCTCGTGACGTGCTTGAGCACCTCGCGCGACGGGCACGCTTCGGCCAGCAGATCACCCCGCGCAAGCTTGCGCGACAAGGCCGGTGCGCGCGCCTGTGTCCGCCCGACGGCGGCCTTTGTACTTACCTTCATGTGCGTACTTACGAAAAGTGAGCTTTGATCGTACAGTGGCGCATCCTTCACTTCAAGCGATTGCGCACCATGACCATTGCCATCACCGGCGCCACCGGACAACTCGGCCGCCTCGTTGTCGCCCGACTCCGGTCCAAGGCTCCTTCGGAACCGCTCGTTGCGCTCGTGCGTTCACCGGCCAAGGCGGCCGACCTCGGTATCCCCGCGCGCGAGGCCGACTACGCCCGCCCCGAAACGCTCGTCGGCGCGCTGGCGGGCATAGCCACGCTGCTGCTCATCTCCTCGAGCGAAGTCGGGCAGCGCGCCATCCAGCATCGCAACGTGATCCAGGCCGCGAAGCAGGCGGGTGTCAAGCGCATCGTCTATACGAGCCTGCTGCACGCCGACACGTCGCCTTTGAGCCTGGCGCAGGAGCATCGCGAGACGGAAAGCATGCTCGAGACCGCCGGCATCCCCTTCACCATTCTGCGCAATGGCTGGTACACCGAGAACTACACGGGCTCGGTCGCGGGCGCAGTGGCTGGTGGCGCCTTCATCGGCAGCGCGGGCGAGGGCCGGATTTCGTCCGCCACCCGCGCCGACTATGCCGAGGCGGCCGCGGTGGTGCTCACGTCGGCGGGTCACGATGGCAAGACCTATGAGCTTGCCGGCGACGAGGCCTACACCTTGACCGACCTCGCCGCCGAGATATCTCGCCAGAGCGGCAAGTCGATCCCGTACAAGAATCTGCCCGAAGCCGACTATGCCGCCGCGTTGGCGGGCTTCGGCCTACCCGCCGGGCTGGCGCAGGCGATCGCCGGATGGGACGTGAGCGCGTCGAAGGGGGCGCTGTTCGACGACAGCAGGCAGCTATCAAAACTGATCGGGCGGCCCACGACAAGGCTTGCGGCGGCGGTCGCAGCGACGCTCGGCTGATCTCTTACTGCACAGCAACCCCTCGAGGATCATGAAATGGCCGACATGGATTCACTGAGCAGGCTGTATGACGAGGCGCGCGCCGAAGGCGGCCAACTCGTCGTCTATGCGGGCGGTGACGCGCCGGAACAGGCGGACATGTACACGGCGGGATTCACGGACCGGTTTCCCGACATCAGGATCGAGGTCTCGGTGGACCTCAGCAAGTACCATGACGGACGGATCGATGCCGCGCACTTGCGCGGCGACAATCGAGTCGACGTGGTGCACGTGCAGACGCTGCACGACTTCCCCTACTGGAAGAAGCAGGGGATGCTGATGCCCTTCAAGCCCGAGGGTTTCGAGCAACTTCCCGACGCGTTCAAGGACCCGGACGGCACCTACTATCCGCTGTTCGTTTTCGCCTTCTCGAACGTCGTCGATACGAAGGTCATCCCGGCCGACAAGGCGCCGCGCGAGGCGGCCGACTATCTGCGTCCCGATCTCAAGGGACGCATCGTCCTGGTCTATCCGCACGACGACGCCAGTTCGAGCAGATCATCGCCAAGCATGGCCTCGACTGGCTCAAGCGCCTCCAGGACCAGGACGTGCAATGGGTGCGCGGCAGCGCGACCCCGCTGCAGTTCATCGCAGCGGGTAAGGCGGCCGCCACCTTCACGTCCTTCTACTACCTGAATCCGCCCGCGAGCGACACGATGCGGATGATCCTGCCGCGCGAGGACTACTTTCAATCGTGGTACCAGGTCGGGGGAATTCTTACCAATGCACCGCATCCGGCGGCAGCCAAGCTCTACATGAGCTTTCGCCTCAGCCTGCAAGCGCAGCTGAATTCGGCGCAGTGGCCGGCGCGCGAGGATGTCTCGATTCCGAACTGGAAGCCGATCTGGGAGTATCCGAACACGAACCCCGCCGGCTTCCGGGACTACATGTCGGATCGCGCCCGCGTCGAACGCTTCAGGGGCATCATGGAGGACATCATCGGCCCGGTGAAAGGCGACAACCCGACAGGCGTCAAGCGCGTCTGGCGCTGACGCTGGAGGGATTCTGAGACGGACGGGCGAACCCGGACCGGAGGATAGGCAATGCGATTCCCCACCTTCTTCGTCTCCCACGGCGGAGGCCCCTGGCCCTGGATGAAGGACGAGTGGCATGGCGCCTACGACCAGCTTGCAGCGGCGCTGCGCCGCCTGCCGCAGGACGCCGGTCTGGTGCGGCCAAAGGCGGTGCTGATGATCTCGGCGCATTGGGAGGAGCCTGAGTTCACGGTGCAGTCACATCCCGAGCCGGGCATGATCTACGACTACGGCGGCTTCCCCGACTACACCTACCGCATCCGCTACCCGGCGCCCGGCTCGCCGGCACTGGCGCAGCGGGTGCAGGGGCTGTTGCGCAGCGCCGGTATCGCCGCGCGCGAGGATGCCGAACGCGGCTTCGACCATGGCATGTACGCACCGATGGTGGTCAGCTATCCGGACGCCGACATGCCGACGGTGCAGCTGTCGCTCAAGCGCGGGCTTGATCCCCAGGATCACCTGGCGCTGGGTCGCGCGCTCGCACCGCTGCGCGACGAGGATGTGCTGATCATCGGCAGCGGGCTCAGCTACCACAACCTGCGTTCCTTCGGCCCGCAGGCCAAAGGGCCCTCGGCTGCGTTCGACGCCTGGCTGGACGAATCCCTGGCCGCGCCCGGAGCGCCACGTTCGGCGGCCCTCGCGGCCTGGGCGCAGGCGCCCTCCGCGCGCCAGGCGCATCCGCGCGAGGAGCATCTGCTGCCGCTGATGGTGGCCATCGGCGCCGCGGAGCCCGACCCGGCCCAGCGCGTTTACCACGAGGCCGGTTTCTTCGGCGGCATCACGGTGTCGAGTTGGCGCTTCGGCGCACCGGTGGCCTGACTGGCCCTCGAGGGGCTGATGGACCTCGCCTGCAATCCCGTCGATCTCGACCAGTGCTTCGCGCAGGCTCGCGCGGCCTTTCCGGAGGCGGTGCCGCTCGCCCTGCTGAGGATGAGCGAAGACCACATCCACCTCGTGCACGGCGCAGGGGCCGAGGCGCAGGGGGCAACCCAGCTTCGCTTGGGCTATCGAAGTCTGGCCGACGCCTGTATTTCGCACTGGCCGCCCGAGCCGATAGAACTCGAGCGAGCCATCGATCTGGCAGAGGACCAGCTGATGCTCGCCACCCCGCCGCTGCGCGGCGCGACCCTGGTCGCCACCGATGACATCGTCCGGCGGCTCCTGGCCGGTTCGGCTTCGCGGTCAGCGCAGACGGTGTCGACGACCGAGGAGGTCGAGCAGGCGTTCCAGCGCATGGCATCGGTGTCCCTGGGCCATCCGCTGAGTCATGTCGGCCCGGTCACGAACCGATACGACGCCGCAGCACTGCTCCTGCTGCGCGAGCTGATGCACCACTGGGGCGTCGCCGGCATTGTCTTGCCTGCGGTTGATCATTGAAGGGCGTGGCGCTCGCCTGGGTACTGCAGCGCTTGCCGTACCGAGCACGTTGTTGACCGGGGCCGCTTTCGAGTTTCGAGCGGACCCGCTCGGGGGTGCTTCTTGCTCTCGGCCTCGACCCACAGGACCCGCCGGCATCGAACGTTCGCATCTCGGCGAGCAACGCGCTGACGAACAGCTTCGGCGTCGGTTGCGGATCACCCGGCAGGTCGCCGGGCAGTGAGCCGCGGTGGTGTGTCAACTGCAGTTCGTAGTCGAAGTCGGCCTGGGTCGTGGGCAAGCGGGTCGGCACAGACGGCATCGCCGGGGCTGACCCGGCGTGGCCCTAACATCGGCGAGCCTGCTCGCCTGCACCGACATGTCCGCCGACCCTCCTGCCTATCTCGCGCTGCTGCTGCAGGTGGTCGAGGCGGGAGCGACCGTCGCATTTGCGCTGTCGGGCTTGCTCGAGGCGGCGCGCAAGCGCCTCGACGCGGTCGGCGTGTGCATGGTTGCCGGGCTGACCGCGTTCGGCGGCGGAACGCTGCGCGACGTGCTGCTCGATCGCCGGCCCTTCTTCTGGGTCGAGCACGCGACCTGGCTCTGGGCGCTGCTGGCGCTGTGCATCGCGGCGATGATCTTCCTGCGTGCGCGCCACTTCGCGCCGACGGCGCGTGCGATGCAGTGGCCCGACGCGCTGGGTCTGGGTTTGTTCAGCGCCAGCGGCACGCAGATCGCGCTGGCGCAGGGCCAGCCGGCGATCGTCGCGGTGCTGATGGGCGTCGTCACGGCGGTCTTCGGCGGCGTGCTGCGCGACATCGTCTGCAACGAGATCCCGAGCGCCTTCGCCGACCACCGGCCGTATGCGCTGTGCGCCTTCGCCGGCGCCTGGGTTCTGGTCGGCGTGCAGGCACTCGGCATGGCCGGCGGCTGGGCGCTGCTCGCCGCCGCGGCCACCGCCACCGGACTGCGCGTCGCCGCGCTGCTCGCCGACGCGAAGCTGCCGCGCTGGTCGACGGGCCGCGATCCGGGCGGCTAGGGTCGCTCGCTGCGCGGGCGTCCACGAGAATCGCGACCCATGACCGGCGGCCAGCCCAGCGCCCAGTCCGCGCCGCAGCGCGCGATGCCGAAGCTCGGCCTGACGCCCGACTTCGCCAAGCCGCGCGAATGCTGGACCGATGTTCACGACTTCAATTGGTCAGAACACAAGCCGCGCGCCTTCACCGGGCCCGATGCCTTCGCGACGAGGGCATCGGCGCCGCTGTCGACGAAGTCTCGCGCCATCGAGGTGGATTCGCTCAGCGTAGCCGGCAATCCGAACCATCGGCGCCTCATCGCCGTGCAGCCCAACGCGCCGGAAGACATTCGGACCGGGCTGGCCAAGTTATATTGGCGACGCCTTGAAGGAGGACGTGATGCACAAGCCGACTCTTGCCGTGATGCTGCTGGCCGCGGCAGCCTGTAGCGGAGCTCTCGCCGAGGACATGTTGCCATTGAAGCAAGGCATCTATGTGCCGGCGAATCGGCCCTGCAAGGGCGCGTCGAACGCCGAGATCGTGAACTACTGGGGCGGCAAGTCGTCGTTCGGCAGTGCGCAGGCGACCTGCACGATCAGCAAGCTGACGCGCAAAGGCAACGTCTTCACGATCACCGACAAGTGCTCCGACATCCAGGGCGGCGGAGAGATCGTCGGCGGCCCGACGGTGGTCACCATCGCCAACCCGAGCAGCTTCACCCTGGCGGGCCAAGCGTATCGATACTGCGGTACCAAGGTGCAGTTCTGAGTTGCCGACTCTGCTGGAAATTCGGCCTCGCGGTCTTGGGCTGAATCTCACAGCCTGCCGCGTCTGCCGGGATTGCGGCGGCATCAGACTACCGCATGCACGCCGTCGAGATCGTCCTGCTCGTCATCCTGCTCGGCGCGCTGACCGGCATCGTGGCGCGCTACATGCGCGGCATTCCGCTGCCGCTGATCCAGATCGCGCTCGGGGCGCTGCTGTCCTGGCCGCGCCAGGGCCTGCACATCGCCTTCGATCCCGAACTGTTTCTCGCGCTGTTCATCCCGCCGCTGCTGTTCGCCGACGGCTGGCGCATCCCGAAGCGCGAGTTCTTCGCGCTGCTCGCGCCGATCCTGCGGCTGGCGCTCGGTCTGGTGCTGTTCACCGTGCTCGGGCTCGGCCTGCTGATCCACTGGCTGATTCCCGGAATCCCGTTGAGCGTGGCCTTCGCGCTGGCGGCCGTGGTTTCGCCGACCGATGCGGTGGCCGTCGCGGCGATCACGCGCAACCTGGGCATGCCGGCGCGCACGCTGCATCTGCTGCAGGGCGAATCGCTGCTGAACGATGCCTCCGGCCTGGTGGCGCTGAAGTTCGCCGTGGCCGCGACGCTGACCGGCGCTTTCTCGTGGTCCGCCGCGGCCAGCGACTTCCTGTGGATGGCGCTCGGCGGCCTCGGTCTCGGCGCGCTGCTCGGCTGGAGCTTCGCCGTCGCGCGCGACGCGGTCACGCGCCGCGTCGGCGACGTGGCGGCGACCCAACTGGTGCTGTTGCTGGTCTTGCTGCCGTTCGCCGCCTACATTCTGGCCGAGCGGTTCGGCGCCTCCGGCATCCTGGCCGCGGTGGCAGCGGGCGTCACGACCAACTTTGCCGACCTGCGGCGCAGCGCCTTCATCGCCGAGCGCATGCAAAGCGAAGGTGCCTGGACGATGATGGAGTCGGCCTTCAACGGCGCGGTATTCCTGCTGCTCGGACTGCAACTGCCTTCGATCATCGGCGGCGCGCTGCATGCCGCCGGCGATCGCTGGTGGCTGCCCATCGCGCATGCCCTGGCGATCAGCCTGGGCCTGCTCGGCTTGCGCTGGTTTTGGCTGTCGCTGGGCGTCCTTGGGAGGATGCAGCAGGGCGGCCAGCGGCCACCCGCCGCGCTGACGCTGTGCCGGACGCTGGCCGGCATCCGCGGTGCGGTGACTCTGGCCGGCGCGCTGTCGGTGCCGCTGCTGATGCCTGACGGTTCACCCTTTCCGGCGCGCGATCAACTGATCTTCCTGGCCACCGGCACGATCCTGTGCACGCTGGTGATCGGCAGCATCGGCCTGCCCTTGGCGCTGCGCCGGCTGCCGCCGGCTGGTGAGGAGGCTGCCGTCCGCGAGGAACGCGAGGCGCGGCTCGCGGCGTGCCGCGCCGCCATCGCCTACCTCGTGCAGACGCCGCACAGTGCGCAGACCACCGACCCTGCGCAGCGAACGCAACAACAGGAAGCGGCCGGACGCCTGACGCAGGACTATCGCAAACGCATCGACATGCTCGACGAAGCCGCAGACGCGCGCACACCCGAGACGCAGGCCGATGCGCCCGATGCCGTGCGTGAACGCCGCCAGCGCTATCTGGTGGAAATGGAGCTCCGGCTGGAGACCTTGCGCATCGAGCGCGACACGCTGTACGCCGAGCGCCATGCGCAGCGCATCAACGACGAAGTGCTGCGCACGCTGGTCGCCGAGCTGGATCTGTCCGAGGTTTCGCTGCGCAAGCGCGTCGCGGCGGCGCGGCGCACGCTCGCTGCGCGGCTGCGCGATGAAGGCGCCTGAGCTGCGGGCAGAGAGTGCCGCAGCCGAGTGGGCCGGACCGGGGATGATCGAGTCGTCAAGCCGCGGCCGCGCCCGTTCAGCGTCGCGTGTCGGTATCCGGCGCGGCGAAACAGATCGGTCCCAGGCGCAGCCGCGGACGCGGCTGCTCGGGCGTTTCGCCTTGCCCCGGCGTGCCGAGCATGGCCAGCGCCGGGCTCACGATCTGCGCGCCGGTGCTGTAGGCCAGAACGTCAGTTCGGTGGGCGCCGGTGTTGGCCGCCAGCAGTTCGAGCAGGCGCACGAACGGATCGACCGAGGCCGCGGCGTTGGCCACATCGGTGAAGTACTTCAGGATCGAGCCGGCTGAAGGCCACAGCAAGGCCAGCACCACCATGCACCGGCCGGTGACGTGGCGCAACTGCGCCCGGCATCCTGCCCACAAGGCGTCGCAGCGCTAGTGGCGATGCTGGTGGTGCACGTCTGGGAAATGGGGATGGCTGTGCGTGAGACGCGCATGGCGGTGCGGATGTGAATGCGGTTCCACTCCGTTCCACGGAAAGGCGTGGTCATGGCGATGGTGTTCGTCATGAACATGACGGTGAGCATGCTCCAGCGGCTCATGCGTATGCGGGTGTTCGTGCCGTTCGGTCAGATGCAGCCAGACCCCGACGCCCATCAGTACGGCCGCCGCCCAGAACGCGGCCGACGGGTGCTCCTGGAAAACGGCGATCGCAATGGCGGCGCCGATGAAAGGCGCGGTGGAAAAGTACGCGCCGGTGCGCGCGGAGCCAAGACCGCGCAGCGCCAGAACGAACAGCACCAGGCTGACGCCGTAGCCGGCCAGTCCGACGCTCATGGCTTCGGCCACGCGCGGCCAGGCCGGCAGCGTGGCACCGAGCGCCAGCGCCAGCACGACATTCGTGATGCCGGCCGCCAGCCCTTTGGTGCCCGCGATGAAGACGGCATCGGAGGCCGACACCTTGCGCGTCAGGTTGTTGTCCACGGCCCAGCACAGGCAGGCACCGGCCACGGCCAAACTGCCGAACGTGCTGCTTTGCCCGGTGCCGCCCGGCCCCGACCACGCCAGCAACACGCCGCCCGCGACGATGAACGCCATGCCCAGCACGATGCGCCGGTCGGCGTTTTCGCGGAACACCACCCACGCCAGAGCCGCGGTCAGCACCGCTTCCAGATTGAGCAGCAATGACGCATCGGCGGCCGAGGTGCGGGTCAACCCCAGCATCAGGAGCGAGGGGGCCAGCACGCCTCCGCTGCCAATGGCACCCAGCAGCCAGGGCCAGTCCCGCGCGGGCAGAGCGGGCGCGGCGAAGCCGCGATCCCTGATGAGGCGAACCACCCACAGTCCGACCCCGCTGCCGAGGTACAGCAGCCCGGCCAGCAGAATCGGGGAAGAGTCGCCCGCAAGCTGTTTCGCAAAGGGCGTGCTGGCGCCGAACAGCAGCGCGGCCGCCAGCGCCGCAAGGATCGAGGAACGGCCCGTCATGGGATCAACCTGTGAATCGATCGTCGAGCGTGTGACCCGGCACTGGATCGATGGTTCGCCCTTCCGGGTTGCAGTACTAGACGCTGCCCTGCAGGACGTGGCCGCGCTCGACGGCGGCGAGGCTGGCCGCGCCGAGCAGCGCCAGCGTGCGCTCGAGTTCATCGCGCAGCGCCATCAGCGCGGCATGGGCGCCGTCCTCGCCGCCGCAGGCGAGGCCGAAGATCGGCGTGCGGCCGAAGAACACCGCCCGCGCACCGAGCGCGAGCGCCTTGACGACGTCGCTGCCGCGCCTGAACCCACTGTCGACGAACACCGGGATCCGCCCATGCACGGCGTCGAGCACGCCGGGCAGCGCGCTGATCGTCGCCGGCGCGGCGTCGAGCTGGCGCCCGCCGTGATTCGAGACGATCAGGCCGTCGACGCCGTGCTCGAGCGCGCGCCGGGCGTCGCCCGGATGGAGCACGCCCTTGAGCACGAGCGGGCCGTCCCACAGCCGGCGCAGCCAGGCGAGCGCCTTCCAGTCCAGGCTGCGGTCCATCGTGCGGGTGAGCATCGCCGCCTGCGCCTGCGCGCTCGCCTTGCCCTCGTGCTCGGTCAGGTTGACGAAGCCCGGCATGCCGTGGCGCGCGACGCCCGCCAGCCAGCGCGGGTGCAGCGCGACGTCGAGCACCGTCGCCGGCGCCGGCTTCCACGGCAGGCGAAAGCCGTTGCGCAGGTCGCGCTCGCGCAGGCCGCTGACCGGCACGTCGACCGTCAGCACGAGCGCACCGTAGCCTGCGGCGCGAGCCCGGCGCACCATCTGCTCGGCGATGGCGCGCTCGGACATCACGTAGAGCTGGAACCACTGCGCGGCGCCACTCTGGCGCACGTCCTCGAGGCGGGCGTTGGACGCCGTCGACAGCACGTGCGGCAGCCCGGCCCGCGCGGCGGCGCGTGCGAGCAGCACGTCGCCGCGCGGGCACACGAGGCCGGTCAACCCGATCGGCGCGACGCCGATCGGCGCCGCCCAGCGCTCGCCGAAGACGTCGAGCGTGGTGTCGATCCGCTGTGTGTCGCGCAGCGCCGTAGGCAGCAGGTGCAGGCGTTCCAGCTCGGTCAGGTTTCGCTGCAGGCAGCGCTCGTCTTCCGCAGCGCCGTCGACATAGTCGAACACGAAACGCGGCAGCCGCCGCTGCGCGCCGCGCCGCAGGTCGGCGAAGTTGTGCAGCATCGCGGCGCGCGGCGTCCGATCAGCCCGCGCCGGTCACCCGGTGCACCAGCCACAGCGTGATGCCGGGGAAGGCGATCAGCAGCGCCAGACGCATGAAGTCCCACATCAGGAACGGCACGACGCCCTTGTAGGTCTCGACCATCGGCACGTCTTTCGCGAGCCCGTTCATGATGTAGACGTTCAGGCCGACCGGCGGGAAGATCATGCCGATCTCGCACACGGTAAGGATCAGGATGCCGAACCACATCGCCTTGTCGGACGCGCCGAGGCCGTAGAAGTCGAGCCCGAGGATGACCGGGAACACCACCGGCACGGTGAGCAGGATCATGCTCATCTCGTCCATCACGCAGCCGAGGATGATGTAGAAGACCATGATCGCCGCCATCACCGCGACCGGCGTAATCTGCGCCTCGGCGATCACCGCCGCGAGTTGCGCAGGAAGCTGGGACAGCGCGAGCGCGGCGTTGATCATGTCGGCGCCGAGGAAGATCATGAAGATCATGCCGCTCGTCTGGGCCGTGATGCGTACCGAATCGAGGAACAGGCGGCGCGACATCTTGCGCTTCACGAGCGTCGCGATGAAGGTCAGGATGGTGCCGATCGCCGCGCCTTCGGTGGGCGTGAACACGCCGCCGTAGATGCCGCCGAAGACGGCGAGGAAGATGATGACCATCGGCCAGACTTGGCGCGCGGTGCGGCTGACCTCGCCCTTGGGCACCGCCTGCACCCCCGGTGCATGGCCGGGATACAGGCGCACGTAGATCGCGATCGCGACGATGTAGCCGATCGCGGCGAGCGCAGCGGGAACGTAGGCAGCAAGGAAGATGCGCGTGATGTTCTGCTCGGTCAGGATGGCGTAGACGAGCAGCGTCACCGAAGGCGGCAGCAGGATGCCCATCGTGCCGCCGGTGGCAAGCGCGGCCGTCGCCAGCCGGCCCGAATACTTCAGGCGCCGCATCTCGGGATAGGCGACCTGGGCGATCGTCGCGGTCGTCGCGACGGTCGAGCCCGAGATTGCGCCGAACGCGGCGCAGGCGAGCACGCCTGCCATCGCCATCCCGCCGCGAAAGCGCCCGAGCAGCGAGTTGGCGAACTCGAACAAGGCCTTCGAGAGCCCGCCGTTGACCGCCAGCGCCCCCATCAGCATGAACAGCGGAATCACCGACAAGTCGTACGCCGAGACGCGGCCGTAGACCGCGCCCTTCAAGTGGCCGAGCAGCGGCATCCATCCGGAGAGGAAGATGTAGCCGACCGCGCCCGGTATGAACATCGACACCGCGATCGGCACCCGCAGCACCATCAGCGCCAGCATGCCGCCGAATATCGTCAGCCCGATCGACATCGTGCTCATCGGACGGTCTCCGCACGCTGCCCGAGGGCGAGGCGCCTCACGCCGCTTCTCCGCCGGCGCGGGCGGCGCGCAGATGATCGACCGTCTGCACGCTGCCGAGCACCGCGCCGAGGGCGAGCCCGGGCAGCATCAGCATGTAGGGGATCCAGATCGGGATCGCCATCAGCGCCGACGTCTCCTGGTACTCGTGGGCCTGAATGCCGCCGGCGGCGACCCGCCAGCAGATGAGCGCCATCATCAGCGAGTAGAGCAAGGTGCCGAGCGCGTCCATCACCGCGCGCTTCGGCGCCGCGACGCCGGTGGTGAAGAAGTCGACGATGATGTTGCCGTGGCGGAACTGCGTATAGGGCAGGAACGACCCGACGACGATCGCGCAGCCGAGCTGAACCAGTTCGACGTCGCCCTGGATCGGGCTCGAGAACAGTGCGCGGCCGAGGACGCTGATCACCGTGACGCTCGCCATCACGATCAGGGCCAGTCCGCCTATGCCCGCGCTGATGTCGCAGGCAAGGCGGAGGGCGCGCGTCAGCGCGCGCTCGTTGCCCGAGCCAGGCGTCACTTGCTGTACTGCTGCACCAGGGCCTTGGCTTCGGCCTTCAGCTTGGGGCCGTCCGCGCCCTTCGCCGCAGCCTCCTTGAACCACTGGTCATCGACCGGATCGCTTGCCTTGACCCAGCGCTGGAACTCGGCCTCGCTGAGGTAGGCGAGCGTGTTGCCGCGCGCGATCGCGGCCTTCTTGAACGGCTCGACGATGGCGTCGAAGCCGACCTCGCCGGCCCAGGCCGAAACGGCCAGCCCGCTGTTGTCGTCGATCACCTTCTTCAGGTCGGGCGGCAGGCTGTTGTACTTGGCCGGATTCATGCCGAAGGCGAAGATCGTGTTCGAGATCCGCGGCTCGCCGATAGGCACGTCGAGCGAGTAGCGCGCGATCTCGGTCAACTTGATCGCCGGCGTGCCCTCCCACGGCACCGAAGCGCCGTCGATGATGCCCTTCGTGAGCGCGTCGGGCACCGCCGGCAGCGGCATCTGCACCGGCGTCGCGCCGAGCGCGGTGATCAGGTGCGCGTTGATGCGCGTCGCGGCGCGGATCTTGAGGCCCTTCAGATCCTCGAGCGTCTTCGGTTGCTTGCTGACGAAGTGGAACAGCGCGCCGTCGTGGACGTGCATCCACAGCAGGTGCACGCCTCTGAACTCGTCCATCGCGTTCTTCTGCGTGTAGGTCCACAGCGCCTGGCTCGACGCCTTCGCGGTGGTCGTCATCCACGGCAGTTCGAACACCTCGGCCTTGGTGTAGCGGCCGGCGGCATAGGTGGGAACGGTCCAGACGATGTCGGCGACGCCGTCGCGCGCCTGGTCGAGCAGTTGCGCCGGCGTGCCGCCGAGCTGCATCGACGGATAGATCTGGCACTTCAGCCGGTCCCCCGACTCTTTCGCGATCTTGTCGCACCAGGGCTGGATCAGCCGAACCTGGGCGCTCGAAGTCGCCGGCAGGAAGTGATGCACCTTCAGCACCACCTGTTGCGCCGACGCGCTGCCGGCGGCCATTGCCGCAGCCAGAACGACTGCACGGTAAGGGGAAAACAACTTCATCATCCGATCTCCCTGCAAAATTGCGCACACGCCAGCCCGAAGCAGCCCGGCTACATCGCGATGATGACAGCGCAGGAGCACCGGCGTGCAGGACGCAACCCTAGGGGATACCCGCGGCGACGGCACCGGATGCCGGACCTGAAGCAGCGCCTACCTGCGCGCAGCGACGCTCGCGACGACACGCCCCGGAATCCGCCAAGATGACTCTCTTTGACGTGTGTCAGTTCGACACGCGGTGCTGCGTTGTGTTTGTGCCCACCGCAACCCTGCCTGCATGCGGGGCTTGGAGCGCGGGTTCGAGCGAGCGCCTTTGTACCGCGCCGTCAACGCACCACCAGCCGCGGCTCATCGACTCCGCTCGCGCGGTTGAGCTGCATCAGGGTCAGCGGACCGGCCAGGCCGTCCGGTTGCAAGCCCTGCGCCAACTGGAACGCAAAGACCCGCGCCTTCAGGTCCTGCTCGCCGGCCGGCATCGCGGCTGTGGGCTCGACCGTGTCCAGGCGCTCGCGCAGCCAGGGCGCGAGCGCACTGCCGGCGCCCGCCAGTTCACCTGCGCGGTAGCCGGGTGGCGCGCGCCAGAAGGTGGCGAACTCGCCGCGCCAGACCTGGGCGAGCTGGTTCAGCGGTACCGTGGTCTGCATGTTGCCGACGCGAAGGATCGCGCCTTCTTCCGACAGGCCCCGCAACTGCACCTGGGCCACGCGTCCGCTCTCATCCTGCAGTTTGACGATGCCCGGGCGCCCGAGTTGACGTATCGGCCCCAGCCCGCCGCGGCTGCGGTAGCAGTACAGCGCGCGCTTTGCGGCCAGCTCGCACGGGTCGCCGGCGCCCAGACTCGCTCCCCACAAGCCTGCAAGGGCGCGCAAGGCGGGGGCCTCGTCGGATGGAGCGGCGGCGAAGATGGGCTCCAGCGCGTCGGCCGGCGGCGGCATCGCCAGCGCTGCGGAAGCGGCCGAGTCCGGCACGCTGACAACGGCCGCCACCGACACCGCGGCGGCAGCGGCAGGCTCGGCGGCGGGCTGGTTTGCAACTGCTGCAACGGTTGCAACGGCAGACGCGGCAACCGCGGACGCTGCGGCGTTGCCGACGCTTCCTTTCGCCGACCGCCCTTCCAACACCAGCGGCGTCAGCAGCACCCAGGCCGCCATCACGCCCCCGGCCACACCGCCCGCCGCCAGCCACGTGCGCCACGCCGGTGTGGAAGGCGGAGCGTCCGACGCGACAGGGCCGAACACTTCGGCGGCGGCGCGATCGACGATCGCGCGGTCCACCCGTTTGCTGCCGGCGGCGTGCGCCACGACCAGCGCGCGGTCGCACAGCACGTTGATGCGCCGCGGCACGCCGCGGCAGATGCGGTGGATGCGCTGCATCGCCTCGCCGTCGAATGGCAGGTCGCCCATCAGGCCGGCGACGGTCAGCCGATGCGCGATGTAGTGCGCGGTCTCGCTTTCCGGCAGCGCCGGCAGGTGAAAGCGCGCCACGACGCGCTGCGCCAGCGGCTCGAGCGCCGGCTGCTCGAGCATCGTGCGCAGTTCCGGCTGCCCGATCAGCAGCACCTGCACCAGCTTGCGCTCGCTGGTGACGACCAGATTGGTCAGCAGGCGCAACTGCTCCATCACCTCGAGCGACAAGGCCTGCGCCTCGTCGACGACGATCAGCGTGCGCCGGCCGCGGGCGTGCGCCAGCAGCAGGTGGCCGTGGATCGCATCGATGGGGTCTTTCGACGCCGCACCCTCGGTCAGCTCGACGAGCAGATCGCCGCAGATGCGCGCCAGCAGCGCGTCCACGCCGAGCTTGGGGTTGACGACATAGGCGACGTCGAAGTTCGCCGGCAGCTGCTCCAGAAACCGGCGCCAGACGGTCGTCTTGCCGGCGCCGACTTCGCCCGTCAGCAGCACGAAGCCGCCCGCATGGCGCAGACCGTTGACGAGGTGCGACAGCGCGTCGCGGTGCTGCCGGCTCAGGTACAGAAACCGCGGGTCGGGCGCGACCGAGAACGGCTCCTTCGTGAGCCCGAAGAACGACTCGTACATGGCCGAAGGATAGCGACGCCCGAGGGCCGCACGACGCGGATCCTGCTTTCAGCCCGGCCCGACTGCCAATTCGGTCATGCCGGCGCAGCAATCCGCTAGCCGGCGCGAGCGCCTGCACCCGCGCCCGGCTTGCGCAGCAGCCGCACGTGCATCGGCCGATCGAAGCGCGCCGCCCCGGCGCGCAGATGCGGCTCGAACGCGGCGCGGACCTGCGCCAGCTTGGCGTCGTCGATCTGGTGGTCGGCAAAGGTCGGCCGCATCATGCGGCGCTCGAAATCGTCGAAATCGTCGAAGCTCACCGGCATCTCGAAGCGCCGCTCGGCGACCTGTTCCCACCGGCCGGTCTCGATCGCAGCGTCGATCGCGGCTTGCGCGGCGGCGCGCACATCGCCCTCGTCGTTGAAGAGACGCATGACATCGTTGAAGGCGCCCGCATAGACCGGCTCCGAGACGTAGAGGTGCCCGCCCGGACGCAGCACGCGCGCCGTCTCGGCGAGTGCGCGCGCCATCGCCTGCGGCGGCACGTGGTGCAAGGACTTCAGCATCAAGGCAAGGTCGAAGACGCCATCGGCGAAGGCAATGTCCTGCGCCACGCCGGCGACGAACGC
Source organism: uncultured Ideonella sp. (assembly GCA_964628305.1). Taxonomy (GTDB): domain Bacteria; phylum Pseudomonadota; class Gammaproteobacteria; order Burkholderiales; family Burkholderiaceae_C; genus CAIKUF01. Next base: position 2,341 of record CAZVNC010000006.1, on the reverse strand, counting down.
GAGGCCGGCCTGCGGTGCGGCGAGGTTCTTCGCGAGTTGCTGCGCATCGACCTCGACTCCGGTCACCAGGCTGCCCGGATAGCGCAGCAGCAAGCGGCGGGCGAGCGCCGCCGCGCCGCAACCGAGTTCGACGATGCGCTGGTCGGCGAGCGGCACGAGCTCGGCGAGCAGTTCGAGCTCGTCGTCGATCCGGAGCGTGTCTTGGTGGCTGGTGTTCATGGTGCGGGCTGGCGGTCGAAGGGACTCAGGTGCGCTCGATTCTCGACCCATCCCGGCCGGTACGCAGCCCCCCCGGTTGCATTGGCCCTTCGAAGTTCCGTCAGAATGAGACCGTGTCATCGAGCGATCCATCTTCCGCATTCCGCATGTCAACCCTGTACCCGCACGCCGCAACGGTCGCCGACTTCGAGCACAACCTTGCCGCGGTGCGCGGCCGCATCGCGGCTGCCTGCCGGGCCGTCGGGCGCGACCCGGCCGAGGTTCGCCTGCTGCCGGTCAGCAAGACCGTCGACGAGGCGCATATCCGCATGGCCTATGCGGCAGGCTGCCGCTGGCTGGGCGAGAACAAGGTGCAAGAGGCGTACGTGAAGTCGCAGGTGATGGCCGATCTCGCCGATCTGCGCTGGTCGGTCATCGGCCATCTGCAGACCAACAAGGCGAAGATCGTGGCGCGATTTGCGTCGGAGTTCCAGGCGCTGGACAGCCTGCGCGTCGCCGAGGCGCTGGATCGGCAGTTGCAGAGCCTTGGCCGCGCGCTCGATGTGCTGGTACAGGTCAACTCGTCCGGCGAGGCGAGCAAATACGGACTGCCTCCCGACGAGGTGCCCGCCTTCGTCCGCGAGCTGCCCGCATTCAGCGCGCTGCGCGTACGCGGCTTGATGACGCTTGCGGCGCTATCCGACGACGCGCTGCGGGTGCGCGGCTGCTTTGCCTTGATGCGCGGGCTGCAGCAGCGCCTGCGCGAGGATTCGCCTGACGGCGTCGAGATGCGCGAACTGTCGATGGGCATGTCGGGCGACTACGCGCTCGCCGTCGAGGAAGGCGCGACCATCGTGCGCGTCGGCCAGGCGATCTTCGGCGCCCGCGCGACCCCCGACAGCGAGTACTGGCCGCCCGCGCCATGAGCCGCGAAAGAGGGGCCCCGCGCAGCGGGGATCGAAGCGCGCGAATGTCGCGACGCGCCGACGACAACGCTCTGCGAACCGCTCGAACGAACGGAGGCGCGCCATGAGCCGCGAAAGAGGGGCCCCGCGCAGCGGGGATCGAAGCGAGCGAATGGCGCGACGCGCCGACGGCAAGGTGCTGCCAACGGCTCGATCGAGCGGAGGCGCGCCATGAGTGCGCACCCCGCGCCGGCGCCGCCGACGCTGGAGCCGCTGGCTATCGACATCGTTTCGGTCCAATCGCAGGTCGTCTACGGCAGCGTCGGCAACAACATCGCGATGCCGGTCTTCACGCGGGCCGGTTTGCGCGCCGCAGCGCTGCCGACCGTCATCCTCAGCAATACGCCGCATTACGCGAGCCTCCACGGCGGCGCGCCGCCGGTCGAGTGGTTCGCCGGCTGGCTGGACGATCTCTGCGCCCGCCATGCCCTGGCGCGGCTGCGCGCGATTCACACCGGCTACCTGGGCAGCGTGCAGCAGGCCGAAATCCTGGCCCACTGGATCGAGGCACGGCTCGCCGACCTGCCCGGCGTGCGCGTCCACATCGACCCGGTGATCGGCGATCACGATCACGGCGTGTACGTCGATCCGGCCCTCGTGCCGGTGTTCCGGGAGCGGCTTGCGCCGCTCGCGGACGGTCTCTTTCCGAACGGCTTCGAGCTCGAGCAGTTGGCCGGCCGCCCGGTGCGCAGCGTTGACGAGGCCGCCGCCGCCGCGCGCACGCTGCTTTGCGGGCGCACGCGATGGGTCGTCGTGACGAGCGCCGCGCCCGACACCTGGCGCGCCGGGCAGATGCGCGTGATCGTCGTCACGGCAACCGAGGCGCGCGTGCTCGACCACGCCCGCATCGACGCCGCGCCCAAGGGCACCGGCGATCTGTTCAGCGCTACCGTCACGGCCCGGTTGCTCGCCGGCGGGAGCCTCGTCGAGGCGGCGCAACACGCGTGCGATGCGGTCGTCGCCGCGGTCCGCCTCACGCACGCCCGCCAAAGCGCCGAACTGCTGTTGCCGGATTGATCCGCAGTCCGAGACACCGGCCGCTCGGATGCGCGACGGCCGATGGCGCCGCTGCAACCCGGCGCCCGATCCGGCGACCCTAGAATCCGCCGCTTTCGACTCTTCACTCTGTGCCCTTGGACAAGATCGTCTCGCAGATTGCCGCCGAACTCGAGGTCTCG
>CAZVNC010000005.1:17279-20164 GCA_964628305.1 uncultured Ideonella sp. | reverse complement strand
GCGTGAGTCTGCGACCCTACAACACTTTCGCGCTGCCGTCGCTGGCGCGCGTCATGGTTCGTGTCGCGAGCGAAGCCGACGTGCGCGCGGTCGTCGATCACCCGGAACTCGGCCGGGCGCCGAAGTTCATCCTGGGCGGCGGCAGCAACATCGTGCTGACGCGTGACATTTCCGCCGTCGTCCTCAAGGTCGAGGTCGCCGGCCGGCGCCTGCAGGAGACGCGGGACGACGCCTTCATCGTCGAGGCAGGCGCCGGCGAGAACTGGCACGACTTCGTCGCCTGGACGCTGGCGCAGGGTTGGCCGGGGCTCGAGAACCTGGCGCTGATACCGGGCACGGTCGGCGCGGCGCCGGTGCAGAACATCGGCGCCTACGGGGTCGAGCTGCAGGAGCGCTTCGAATCGCTCGACACGGTCGACCTCGTCACCGGCCGCACGGTGACCTTGACGCGCGAGATGTGCCGTTTCGGCTACCGTGACAGCGTCTTCAAGAACGGACTCGCCGGCAAGAGCCTGATCACGCGGGTGCGATTTCGCCTGCCGCGCCCATGGCGCGCCGTGCAGGGCTACCTGGAACTCGAGCGCCGCCAGGCGCAGAGCGGCATCCAGAATCCGGACGCCGGCCAGATCTTCGACTGGGTTTGCGACATTCGCCGCGCCAAGTTGCCGGACCCGGCGCAGGTCGGCAACGCGGGAAGCTTTTTCAAGAATCCGTTCGTCAGCGAGGCGCAGTGCCGCGACATCATCGGCCGCGACCCGACGGTGGTGCACTATCCGATGCCCGACGGCAGCATCAAGCTGGCCGCCGGCTGGCTGATCGACGCCTGCGGCTGGAAGGGCAAGAGCGTCGGCCGGGCCGGCGTCTACGAAAAGCAGGCCCTGGTACTCGTCAATCGCGGCGGCGCGAGCGGCGCCGAGGTCGTGACGCTGGCGCGCGCGATCCAGGAGAGCGTCTACGGGCGCTTCGGCATCCGCCTCGAACCCGAGCCGGTCGTCGTCTGACGCGGCTGCTGCAAAGCCGCTTGTGCACCCGGCCCGGCCGCTGTAATGTCAGGTTCGCAGTCGGCGGCGAAACGGCCGCGGCGATCCGGGTCGGTCATGGATTGCGGCGCGCGATCCGGACGATCCTCGGCTTCAGGTCGGACCCAAGTTTCGATGGACTCTGCGCTTCGTGAATCCAGCTTCGACAAGCTGAGTGCCGGCCTGCGCCGCGACGCCGGGCGCTGGACGATCGGCCTTCACGGGCTCGTGCTGAGGAGCGTGTTCCAGCCGGTGTACAGCCTGTCGCACGGCCGCCCGGTCGGCCATGAGGCACTGGTGCGGGCGTTCGATGCAAGCGGCGCGAGCGTCGAGCCGCAACAGGCGCTCTGCGGCGACGGCTCGTTCGACGATCTGCTGCACGGCGACCGCGCAGCGCGCATGATTCATGCGCTCAACTTCACCGAACTCGTCGGCAGCGAACCGCACTGGCTCTTCTTCAACATGCAGACGCAGGTCTTCGTCGCTCTCAAGCAGGTGCAGAGCGACGGCTTCCAGCGCACGCTGCAGGCGCGTTGCGGGCTGCGGGGCAGCCAGGTGGTGCTCGAGGTGCTCGAGCAGCAGGTCGCGGCCGATTCCGATTTCGACGGCGCGGTGAATGCGGTGCGCGCGAGCGGCGGATTGATCGCGATCGACGACTTCGGGGTCGGGCATTCGAACTTCGATCGAGTCTGGCGCCTCTCGCCCGAGATCGTCAAGCTCGACCGCGCGCTGGTGCATCGCGCCGCCTTCGAGGCGCAGGGTCAGCGCTACGTCGCCAACGTCGTCTCACTCCTCCACCAATGCGGCGCGCTCGTCCTGATGGAAGGCATCGAGACGCAGGACGAGGCCTTCGTCGCGCTCGAGGCGAATGCCGACCTCGTGCAGGGCGACCTCTTCGGGCGGCCGGGTCCGGCGCTGGCCGACAAGTTCGACCCGCCGGCTGCCTTGCAGACACTGTGGGACCACTATGAAACGCGCCGCGCCGACGAGCAGCGCCGCTATCACGAGCGTATCCGCCCCTACGTCAACGCGATCGGCTATGCCTCCGCGCTGCTGGCCGACGGCAAGTCGCTGGACGCGGCGGTGGCGACCTTCCTGAAGTTGCCGTTGGCCGAGGTGTGCTATCTGCTCGGCGCCGACGCGATACAGATCGGCGACAACGTCTGGGCGCCGGACCAGCTTCTTGCCGCACAACAGGCCTTCGCACCGATGCGCGACACGCAGGATGCGCACTGGGCGCGCCGCCCGTACTACCGGCGCGCGATGGAATCCGTCGGCCGGGTGCAGGTCACCCGCCCCTACCGCACGCTGCACGGCGCACACCTGTGCGTCACGGTGTCGGTTGCGGTCCGCACGAGCGAAGGCCTGCGCGTCGTCTGCGGCGACCTGAGCTGGGGCGGCGAGGCAGCGTGACGGACAACGCCGCCGAGCACGCATCCAGCCTGCCGCTGCAGGGCCTGCGGGTGGTCGAATTCAGCCACATGGTGATGGGGCCGACCTGCGGCCTGATCCTCGGCGATCTCGGCGCCGAGGTGATCAAGGTCGAGCCGCTTGCGGGCGACAACACGCGCCGCCTGCTCGGCTCGGGCGCCGGCTTCTTCCCGATGTTCAACCGCAACAAGGCGAGCATCGCGGTCGATGTGAAGCAGCCGCGCGGGCGCGAGATCGTGCTGCGCCTGGCGGCCGGCGCCGACGTGTTCTGCGAGAACTTCAAGGCCGGTGCGATGGCCGGCCTCGGGCTCGACTACGCGACGCTTGCGCCGCTGAACCCGCGCCTGATCTGCGTTTCGCACAAGGGCTTCCTGCCCGGTCCGTACGAGCACCGCACCGCGCTCGACGAGGTGGTGCAGATGATGGGCGGCCTCG
>CAZVNC010000005.1:0-17269 GCA_964628305.1 uncultured Ideonella sp. | reverse complement strand
CTACATGACCGGCCCCGAAGGCCGGCCGCTGCGCGCCGGCAGCAGTGTCAACGACATCATGGGCGGCATGTTCGGCGCGCTCGGCGCACTCGCCGCGCTCGCCGCACGCGCCAGCACCGGCCGCGGCCAGGAGGTGCAAAGTGCGCTGTTCGAGAACAACGTCTTTCTCGTCGCGCAGCACATGCTGCAGTTCGCGGTGACCGGCGTGCCCGCCGCGCCGATGCCCAGCCGTATCTCGGCCTGGGGTGTCTACGACGTCTTCACGGTGCGCGACGGCGCCCAGGTCTTCCTCGCGGTTGTCACCGATACCCAGTGGGCGCAGTTCTGCGACGCCTTCGAACTCGGCGAACTCGAGGCCGACGCGCGCCTCGCGAGCAACAACCTGCGCGTGCAGGCGCGCGACTGGCTGATGCCGCTGCTGCGCGAGCGTCTCGCCGCGTTCACCGGCGCCGACATCATGGCGCGCTTCGAGGCGCGCGCGCTGCCCTATGCGCCGATCACCCGGCCGCACGATCTGTTCGAAGACCCGCACCTCGCAGCGACCGGAGGCCTGGCGCCGCTGACGCTGCCCGATGGCCGGGTGACGCGCGCGCCACTGCTGCCGTTGATGCTGGGCGGCGCCCGGCTGCCGCTGCGGCTTGACCCGCCCGCGCCCGGCGCGAACACCGACGCCGTGCTCGCCGCGATCGGTTACTCGGAGGATGAAATCGCGCAACTGCACGCGCAGGGCGTCGTCGGCGGGCCGGCCCCGGATACGGCCCGGTAGACGCTGCCGGATGCGGCGCCAAGGCGCGCCAGACGGTCAGAAGCTCGATCCGGGTTGCTGCAGGAAGGCGCGTTCTTCGGCGGTCGACGGGCGGCCGAGAATCGCATTGCGATGCGGGAAGCGGCCGAAACGCTCGATGATCGCGCGATGGCGCTGCGCGTAGTCGAGCGAGCCGGCGAAGCCTTGCGTCTCGGCATGCAGTCGCGTGAAGAGGCGCACCGATTCGTCCTGCATCACGAGGTCTTCGGCGTGCTCGAACGGCAGGTAGGCGAACGCGCGCTGCTGCGGCGGCAATGCCAGGTCGCGGCGGTTCGCGACCAACACCTGTGCGGCGGCGAGCGCCAGCGCGTCGCCGGCGAAGGCGCGCGGGGTGTCGCGAAAGACGTTGCGGGTGAACTGGTCGAGCAGCAGGATGCGCGCGAGTGCGGTATCCGCTTGCCCGTTCCAGCCGCGCAGGCCGCCGGCGAGCGCCGATTCGATGAGCGGCGCAAAGCGGTGTTCGATCGCGCGATCGAAGGCGTCGCTCTTGCGGAACCACTCGTCGCGCGGCTTGCCGTCGGTCGCCGAGCCGGGGGCGCCGAACCAGAAGTCGAGCACCGCGCGCGCGTCGTCGTTCGGGGCGGACGTCATGCCAGCAGGTCCAGCGTTTCAGGGTGCCGGCGCATGTAGGCCTGCACGTAGCTGCAGATCGGCCGCACCTTCCAGCCGTTCGCGCGCGCATGGGCAAGCGCGGCGGCGACGAGGTCGGCGGCGATGCCGCGGCCTTCGACCGCGGGTGGGACTCCGGTGTGCGTGATCTCCATTGCGCGTCCCGCGAGCCGGTAGTCGCAGACGCAGGTGCGGCCATCGACGACGGTCTGGAAGCGTCCGCGTTCGGGGAGATGTTCGACGGTTGGCGATTTCTTCATGGCGATGGGTTCAGGCGCAGTGGGGTGATCTCGACCGAGCGGGTCGCATCGCTCAGGTAAACGCAGGCGTCCTGCACCGATACCTGCAACTGCATCGAGCGCTGCGTGAACGCGGCGAGCGCCTGGCTTTGCGCGGCGTCGATGCGCCACACGGCGACGTTGCGCGCGCGGCCGATGCGGCCTGCCATCTGGGACCACCAGACCGGGGTGCTGCTCGCGAAGGCATAAACGCTGACGCGCTCGGCGCGCGGGCTGGCGCGCAGGATGCGCCGCTCGTCGGGGAGGCCGACGTCGATCCAGTGCACGATGCGACCGGTCAGGTCCTTCTGCCAGAGGTCGGGCTCGTCGCTGTCCCACAGGCTCTTGGCAAGTTCGAGCGCGCCGTGGTCGGCCGTCGCCGGCACATTCAACGCGTAGGCGAGGACGCGGATCATCATCCGCTCGTCGGTCTCGGACGGGTGGCGAGCGATCGTCAGCGCATGGTCGCCATAAACGCCACGGTCGATGTCCGCGAGCTGGATCTGGGCCTTGTGGATCGTCGCCTTGAGCGCCATGGCGTGCCTGGGTTCAATTCTTCTCGGCGACCGTCTTCAGGTTCTCGAGCCCGCCCGCGAAATCGGGGCCGACGATCGCATCGGCGAACAAGGCGAACCAGTGGTAGAGCGGGTTGCTGCCGGTGTCGCCGTCCATCGTCCAGGTCACCCGGGTCCCGCTGCCTTCGGGCGCAAAGCGCAACTCGCCGCGGGAGGTGGTGCCAAGGTCGGCAAGCTGCAGATCGAACGCGACGCGCCGGCCCGGCTCGACCGAGGTGAACGTCATCGCGCCGTTGCCCTCAGACGCACTCTGCCAAGACCAGCCCGCGCCGGCGCCGCTTGCCGGCCCGCTGTAGGCGATCGTCATCGCCGGGTCGCGCTGGGTCCAGATTGACCACAGCTTCCAGCCGCGCGGATCGGCGACGTAGGCATAGACGCGCTCCGGCGGCGCGTTGACGAGCAGGCTGCGCTGCACGGTGAAGGCCGGCGAGAGCATCATGCCGCCGCCGATGAGGCCGATCGCGAGCAGGACGACGATGACGGCGGTCCACTTCCCAAGGCGCTGGATCAGGTTCATGTTCGGATGCGTTGTGAGGATTCCGGGCGCGGCCCGAGGCGGCGATGCCGCTTCAGGTCAAGATGCGTCGACAGTGGCATCATGCACGCCGCGAAGGCGCCTCGCGTATCGGCCCCCCGACCCGGATTGCACCATGAATCGACTCCAGAACATCGCCTGCACGCAGCTTCGTTTGCTCATCGCGGGTTTCGCGACGGTCTTCGCGGCGCAGGCCGCGATGGCTCAGAGCGGCGCGCCGAAGCCGCCCGCCAAGTCCGCCGCCAAGCCCGCCGCCAAGCAGCGCGAGGGCAGCTTCGGTGGCGGCAGCGCCAGCGGACCGATGCTGACGAAGGACGAGTTGCGGCAATGTCTTGCCGAGCAGGATCGCCTGAAGCAGGAAACCGCCGAGGTGGTGGCAACACAGAAGAAGCTGGCCAGCGACCGCGCCGAGATCGACCGCGAAAGCAGAGCGCTCGACGCCGACCGGCCGAATGTCGACGTCAGCAAGCAGGACGCGGTCGACGCCTTCAATGCGCGCCTGCAAGCCAAGGGCAAGCTGGTTGCCGACTATCAGGCCGCGGCACCGGCGTTCAACGCGCGTATCGACAAGCTCGACGCCGACGACAAGGCCTTCACGAAGAACTGTCGGGACCGCAGGTATTTCGAGGACGAGTACGACGAGATCAAGGCCGGAAAGTAGCGCAGTGCAAGCGCGAGGAGACAAGATGGCGAACCCGCTGCTGCAGGACTGGAACACACCCTATGGTCTTCCGCCGTTCGATGCGGCGCAACCGGCCCATTTCGCGCCCGCCTTCGAGCGGGCGTTCGAAGAGCATGCCGCCGAGATCGAGCGCATCGCGACCGACGGCGAAGCACCGGACTTCGAAAACACGATCGCCGCGTTCGATCGCAGCGGGCGGCTGCTAAAGCGCATCGCGGCGATGTTCTTCAACCTCGCGAGCAGCGAGACCTCGCCTGCGCTGCAGGCCATCGAGCGCGAGATCGCACCGCGCATGGCGGCGCACCAGAGCGCGATCTACCTGCACGCCGGGCTCTTCGGGCGGATCGCGATGGTGCATGCGCAGCGCGACGTGCTCGCACCGCGGCCCGAGCAGCGGCGCCTCGTCGAACGCATCCATCTCGATTTCGTGCGCGAAGGCGCGCTGCTCTCGGCGGCCGACAAGCAGCGCTACGCGCAACTGATGCAAAGCCTCGCGACGCTGACGACGCGCTTCGGGCAGAACGTGCTGGCCGACGAATCGGCGTTCCGGCTCGCGCTCGAGGGTGAAGCCGACCTCGCCGGATTGCCCGATTTCGTGCGCGCCGCGGCGCGTGAGGCGGCGGCCGCGCGCGGCGTGCGCGCCGACGGCGTCATCACGCTCTCGCGCTCGCTGATCGTTCCCTTCCTCACCTTCAGCGAGCGGCGCGACCTGCGCGAGCAGGCATGGCGGGCGTGGACGTCGCGCGGCGAGCACGACGGCGAATACGACAACCGTCCGGTGGTGCGCGAGATCCTCGCGCTGCGCCACGAGCAGGCCCGGATGCATGGCTACGCCTGTTATGCGGACTACGCGCTGGCCGACACGATGGCGCAGACGCAGGACGCGGTGCACAGGCTGCTGGCGCAGGTCTGGGCGCCGGCCAAGGCGCGCGCCGCGAAGGAACGCGAAGCGCTCGAAGGCGTGCGGCTGTCGCGCGGCGAGGCGGGCGGGCACGCGCTCGAAGCCTGGGACTGGCGATTCCTCGCCGAGAAGGTGCGCCAGGCGCGCTACGAACTCGACGAGGCGCAGCTCAAGCCTTACTTCCCGCTCGAGCGCATGGTCGAGGCGGTCTTCGATTGCGCCGGCCGGCTGTTCGGCCTGCGTTTCGTGCTCCAGCCCGAGGTTCGCGCCTACCACCCGGACGTCAAGGTCTACGAAGTGCGCTCTGCAGACGACAAGCGGGTCGGCGTCTTTCTGCACGACAACTTCGCGCGGCCGACGAAACGCAGCGGGGCGTGGATGAGTTCGTTCCGCGATCAATCCCGTAACGGCGTGCCGGATGGCGTGCTGCCGATCGTCGTCAACAACAACAACTTCGCGAAGGGCGCGCCGGGCGAGCCGACGCTGCTCAGCTTCGACGACGCTCGAACCCTGTTCCACGAGTTCGGCCACGGCCTGCACGGCTTGCTGTCGAACGTCGACTTCGAGCGCCTGTCGGGGACCAGCGTGCTGCGCGACTTCGTCGAACTGCCCTCGCAGATCTTCGAGCACTGGCTCGAGCAGCCCGACGTGCTGCGGCGGCACGCGCGCCACTACCGGACCGGCGAGCCGATCCCGCAGGACCTCGTCGCGCGCTTGCTGCGTGCGCGGCGCTTCAACCAGGGCTACGAGACGGTGCGCTACGCGGCGTCGGCGCTCGTCGACATGGCGGTGCATGCGCGCACCGACGGCGCGCCCGACGATGTCTGCGCCTTCGAGCGCGCCGAGCTCGAGCGCCACGGTGCGCCGCCGGAGATCGGGCTGAACCACCGCCTGCTTCACTTCCAGCACCTGTTCTCGGGCTCGAGCTACGCCGCCGGCTACTATGTCTATCTGTGGGCCGAAGTGCTCGAGGCGGATGGCTTCGACGCCTTCGTCGAGGCCGGCGATCCGTTCGATCCTTTGATTGCCGAGCGCCTGAAGCGATTCATCTATTCGGTCGGCGATTCGATTCCCCCGGCCGAGGCGTTCCGTGCCTTTCGCGGGCGCGAGCCGAAGGTCGACGCGATGCTCGAAAAGCGCGGGCTGCTCGCGACGAGCGAGCCCTGACCGCACCCGGCCGGATGCCCGGGGGCGGCGTCAGCCGGCCTGGGGCGCGATGGCGAACGCGGCGTCCAGTCCGGCTAGAAAGCGCTTGAAGTCGATCGGCTTTGTCCAGTAGTCGGCGAAGCCGGCCGCGAGCGCGCGCTCGATGTCCTGCGGCATCGCATTCGCCGACAGCGCGATGCAGCGCAGCGCCGCGCCGTTCGGAGCGGCACGCACCCTGCGCAGCACTTCGAAGCCGTCGAAGTCGGGGAGTTGCATGTCGATCAGCACGAGTTCGGGGCGGTGCGCGAGCGCAAGCGCGACGCCCTGCGATCCATCGGCCGCGCTGAGCATCTCGACTCCCGGTCGCTGGGCGACGAGTTCGCGCACCAGCAGCACGTTGACCGCGTTGTCCTCGATGTAGAGGAGACGCCCCTGCGCCGCGCGCGTTCTCTCGCGTCCGGCGCCGGCTGGCGCTTGCGAGTCGGCTCCGGTCGGAGCGCGCGCCGGCTCGTTCCCGGCCCCAGCCCACGTCGCGCCAGGCAGCGTGACGCCAAAGCAGGTGCCGCGCCCGGGCTCGCTGCTTACCGCGACCTTGCCTCCCATGCGCTCGACGAGGGTCTTGACGATGACGAGGCCGATGCCGCTGCCTTCGACGCTGTCGCCCTCGGCGCCAAGCCGGTTGAAGGGCTCGAACAGGTGCGTCAACTGATCCTGCGTCAGGCCGCGCCCGGTGTCGCTGACTTCGATCGTCGGATGCTGACCCGCGTGGCGCGTGCCGAGCGTGACGCTGCCTTGCGGCCGGTTGTACTTGATGGCGTTCGTCAGCAGGTTGATGAGCACCTGGCGCAAACGCGTCCGGTCGGCGAGCACGATGCCTTCCAGACCCCCGGTGAGCAGCGCGACCCGATGCTGCGTCGCCATCGGCTCGACCAGCGGCAGCGTTTCGGCGACGAGTTCGGCGATCGGGACCGGCTGCGGATCGAGCTTCATCTCGCCGGTGTCGAGCGCGGTCAGGTCGAGCATGTCGTTGATGAGGGCGAGCAAGTGCTCGCCTGCCGTGCGGACCAGCGCCAGGCGTGCCTTGTCCGCGGTCGGGAGCGAATCGCCGGTCTGCATCAACTGTGTGAAGCCGAGCACCGCGTTCAGCGGCGTTCTCAACTCGTGGCTGACGCGAGACAGGAACAGCGACTTCGCCCGGCTTTCCTGCTGTGCGAGCGCGCTCTCCTGGCGCGCCGCCTCGGCAAGCTTGCTCTCGGTGATGTCCCAGTTCACACCGACGCGCCGGATCGGCCGGCCGGTGTCGTCGAGTACGGCCATCGAACGCGACGCGATCCAGCGCTCGCTGGCGTCGGGCCAGCGGACGCGAAACTCGTAGCGGGCCACGCCGGCGTGGGTCTTGGCGTCGGCGCGCGAGTCGAACACCAGTGCGCGGTCGTCGGGATGCAACATCGCGAGGCGCTCCTCGCGCGATGGCGGCCGATCGCGCACGGCGATGCCGCGCAGGCGAAACATCTGCGCGTCCCAGCGCTCGTCGGCGTCGACGAGGCTCATCTCCCAGGTGCCGATGCCGGCGCTGCGCGTGGCGAGTGCGGCGCGCTCGTCGGCGCTGCGCAGCGCCTCTTCGGCCTGCTTGCGCCGGGTGACGTCGAGCGTCACGCCGAACAGCGTCGCTCGCCCGTCGAGCAACTCGCGGCGGACCCGATCCTCGAGCCAGCGCGTTGCGCCGCCGGGCAGCCGAACGCGGTAGGTGAGTTCGCCGACACCCCGTGGTGCGGATTGGAACGCCGCGCGCGCCGCGAGCAGGCGCTCGCGATCGGCCGGGTGGATGATGTCGGCCAGCCACTCGTCGCGGCTCGGCGGGATCGGCGTCACCGGCCGGCCAACGAGGGTGAACATCGGTGCATTCCACTGTCCCTTGCCCGAATGCTCGTCGGTGCTCCAGATGCCGACGCCCGCGGCCGCCGCGGCGGCCTCCATGTGATGCAGCAATTCGGTCGCGCGCCGTCGTTCCTCGGCCTGACGCGTGACGTCGAGCGCGACGCCGACGAATGCCACCGGTGCGCCGTCGGCCGAGCGCTCGACGACGCGCCGCGTCATCACGGTTCGCCACTCGCCGTCGTTGCCCTTGAAGCGGGCCTCGATATCGGTCGGCTGTTCGGAGCCGAGTGCCGAAGCCGCCTTGGCAGCAACGCTCGCGACATCCTCCGGGTGGATGCGGGCGCGAAACGCCGCGAGCGAGATGCCGTCGCTGCCTTGCGGCAGACCGAAGACCTGGTGCGCCCGCTTGTTGTACGCGACCCAGTCGGTCCGCAGATCGTGGCGCCAGAGGGCGATGTTGCCGAGCTCGATCGCAAGCTCGAGCTGCGCGCTGGCGCTCCCCAGCGCCTGCGCGAGGTCGTACGCGGCCGTGTCGTCGAGCACGATTCCGACTGCGCGCTCGGCGCTGCCGTCGGCCGCGGCGATGACTTCCCATTGCGAGTGCACCCAGCGAATGCTGCCGTCGGGAAGCACCAGTCGGTAGCGGCGATCGTAGTGGCCGGGTTGCGGGGTCAGCGAGCCGAAGGCGAACTGCGCACGGTCCTCGGGATGGATGCGGCTCACCGCCAGCCCGAGCTCTGGTACGCCCGCGGCCGGATCGAAGCCGTAAAGGCGGAATACCTTTGCGTCCCAGTGGCCGCCGCCGGTTCGCAGATCGCGCTCCCAGAGACCGAGGCGATCGAAGGATCCCCCCAGCGAAAGCAATTCCTGCAGCTTGTGCGTCCTGTGCTCGAGCCGCTTGACTTCGCTCGTGTCCGTCAGCACGCACAACCAGTGCGAATCGCCGCCATCCGCGCCAGGGCCGATTCGACGGGCGGCGATTCGCAGCCAGCTGCGGTCGTCGCCGCTCGTCTTGCCTGGTGGCAACTCCAGTTCGACTTCCAGCTCGGCAAACGCTTCGCCGCGCGCGAGCTGCTCGCAGGCAGCTTGCCAGCGCGGCCGATCCGCGGCTGCGAGCGGCAGCAGCGTCGCCAACGCCTGTTGGCAGAGCGAGATCGAGCTGCGAGCCAGCAGGCGCTCGAGACGCGGGTTGCACCACACGACTCGACACTGCGCGTCCGCGACAAGCACGAGATCGCGGCTGCCATCGGCCCAGGCTTGGAGGGTACCGGCGGGAGGTATGGCGAGTGGGTCGGCGCCGGTCGGCAGGGGCATGGGTGTCGGTCGAGCGCGTCGCGGTTGGTTTCAGTGTAGTCGCCGTCGATGGCTGGCCCGACAGCTGTGGCCCGACAGCGAGGCGCGAAAGAAAAAACCGCGGCAAGCCGCGGTCTCTTGGTCACCGAAGGCGAAGCTTCAGAGTGGCTTGATGTTCGCGGCTTGCAGGCCCTTCTGGCCTTGCTTCACTTCGAACTGCACGCGCTGGTTTTCGGTCAGCGTCTTGAAGCCGCTGCCTTCGATATCACGAAAATGGGCGAACAGGTCGGCGCCGCCAGCGTCTTGGGCAATGAAGCCGTAGCCCTTGCTTTCGTTGAACCACTTCACGGTGCCGGTTTGGGTAGTCATCTAGCTTTTCCAATCTAAACATTAGAACTATGCGCAGCGAATGCGTGCGCATGCGAAACGACACTCGAGCGACGAACCTGGGGGATTTCGAGCGGAACCCGCCGCGAGAACCGCGACGGGGTACCAAGGAATGCCTCAAAGTGCGCGGGACTTGCGTCGATCCGCGAGGCGATTGTAGCTTGCCTCGATCACGAGCGTGAGCGCATGGGTCGTGAGACGGCGCGCGACCTGCGCTATCGTCGGCGCCATCCATCGACCCGCAGACCTTCGCGTATGCGACTCCTGACCTTCGAACTTCGAGGCGACACCATCACGCTCGATGCGCTGCTCAAAGCCACCGGGCTTGCCAGCAGTGGCGGCCAGGCCAAGGCGATGATCGCCGACGCAATGGTGCTGGTCGACGGGCGCAGCGAGTTGCGCAAGACCTGCAAGATCAGGGCGGGTCAGATCGTGGCGCTGCAAGGAGCGCAGGTGCGCGTCACCGCCGCCGGTGCGGTGGCAAGCCCGAACCGATGATCCGCACCGTTGCCGGCGGCGCGACCCTGCGAATCCCAGTAGCCAGGCGCTACTTCTTCTTCTTGCCGCGCTCGGGAACCACGGTCGTGATCGGCGCTGCCAGACTGCCGGGAGAGGCTGGCTTCGGCGCCACGTCCTTTTTCGGCTTCTTGGCTTCCTTGTTGCTGCGTTGCTGTCCCTTGGGCATGTCCTCGCTCCATCAATTTGCGCGGAACGAAGTATCGCGCAGCGGCGGCCGGTGCTGCATCGCATTCAACCCATAGCACAGGCCGCGAGCCTCACCCCGAACCAAGTCCGACCGCGGTGACGACCGGACTCTGCGCTCGCCTGCGAGGGCGGATTCAGCTCGCCTGCGCGATGCCCGCGATCGCCCACTCGCGGCTGCCGTCGAGCGGCTTGACGAGGTGCCAGATCTCGTCGAACGGCGCGGCCGGCGCGCCTTTCTCTTCGCGGATCAGGCCATGGAAGCGCACGCTCACGACTTGACGTGCAGCTTCCTGCTCGAAGTCGATCACCTCGGCGGCAAGCTGCACGACGTCGGTCTGCTGCTGCGCATCCTTGCGGTCCTGCAGGTCGAGCTTGAAGGCGGCGAACATCTCGGGCGTCGCGAACTGGCGCAGATCGTCGAGGTCCGCCTTGTCGTTGGCCGCCTGCATGCGGATGAAGATAAGCTTGGCGATGCGCTCGAATGCGGCGGCGTCGAATCCAGCCGGCAACGTGCCTGCCGATGCCGTCGCCGTTGCTGCGGCGCCTGCCGCGGCCGCGCCACCGGCCGCGGGCGGCAGGGAAGGCGGCAGGGCGGTTTCGCGCCGGCCATCGACGCCGGCGTAGCGCATGCCTTGTGGGGTGCCTGACGCTTGCGGCGGTGCGAAGCGCCGCGCCAGAAAGCGCACCAGCAACAGTGCGCCGACGGCCAGCAGCACGATCATCAGAATGTTGGCCATCTCTTCGCCCAGGCCGAGGTGGCTCATCAGCGCGGCCAGACCGAAGCCCGCGGCCAATCCGGCGATCGGCCCCATCCAGGAGCGGCCCGGCGCTGCGGCTGGCGCGCCGCCGGGAGTGCCCGGGGCGGCGGCCGGCGCTTGCTGCGAGGGAGGCGTTGCGGGTGCCTGACGGGCCGGCGCCTTGCGCTGCAGGCCCGACATGCCGCCCCCTCCGAGGCGCTTGGCTTCCGCATCGACGACCGCAAACCCGAGGCCGGACAACGCCACGAACAGACTCAAGACAAGCTTCAACATCCGTAGTTTCTCCAGATTGAGTGGGGGACCCGCCGCATCGCGCGACGACGCCTTTGCAGCGCCGATAGCGTCCGATGGTACATGGAACCCGTCGCTGCCAATTCAAGATCGTGGCGGACGCAAGAGCACTTGGCGCGGCAAGCCCATGCGTTGCTTTGTCGCCGAATGCGATTGACAAGTTCCGCACAGTCGGCGGAAACTTCGCGCCTTCGCGTCCGAAGGCCATTCGGACCCTTTTGCAACCCAAGCCCACAGGAGGTGCGCCATGACTCGATACCACACCCCGCACCTGTCGGCCGTTGCCTGAAGCGCATCCGCTACAGCAACCAGTTGCAGCCGCCGCGTCCTCGCTGAAGGGCGCCCCGGTCGACCTGCGAAGGTCCAGCCCGATTCCTCGCTGCAGTCTGCGGCCGACTCCCAGAGCCTGACCAGCCCGACGCGTGCGTGCGTCCTGGCCATCGGCCCGCTGCCGCTTGGGCGGCGCGGGCGTCGAACCTGGATTCGAACCGAAGATGAGAGCAATCGATGCCGAGCGCCTGCGCTCGATTGGAATGACGCCGGTCTGCCTGCAACACGTGCAGCAGGCCCTGATGGACGAGAACGCCGACGATGGCGCGGCTGATCACGTGTTGATGCGCCTGACCGAGGTTCATCGCGAGACGCTGCAACTGGACGACGGTGGCCAAGAGCATGCGGCGCGTGCCTTGCCGCGTCTGACCCGCTCGCTCGCCGACAGCGACACCGCGCTGGCGGTCGGCGACTGGGTGCTCGCCGCGCCCGACGTGCACGGCGCCTGGTGGGTGCATGGACGGGTGCCGCCGCTGACGCACCTCACGCGCCGCGACGCCGACGGCAGGCGCCATCCGGTCGCGAGCAATGTCGATACCGCGCTGCTCGTGATGGGGCTGGACGACGACTTCAACCTGCGCCGGCTCGAGCGCTATCTCGTGCTCGTGCAGGCTGGCGGCGTGTTGCCGGTGGTCGTGCTCAGCAAGGCGGACACGGCGCCACCGGGGCGGGTCGCGCAAGCGCTCGAACAGATGCGCGGGCGTGTCGCGGCGACGCTCGATTCGGTGATCGTCGATGCACGCTCGCAGAATGCGGCGCAGCAGCTTGCGCCCTATCTCGACCCGGGGCAGACGCTGGTGCTGCTCGGGTCGTCCGGCGCCGGCAAGTCGACGCTGACCAACACGCTCGCGGGAGCGACTATCCAGGACACGGGTGCCGTTCGCGAGCACGACAGCCGCGGCAAGCACACGACGACGTCGCGCTCGCTGCACCGCCTGCCGGGCGGGGCCTGCGTGATCGACACCCCGGGCCTGCGCGCGCTGCGGCCCGACGTCGATGAAGCGACGCTGGCCGCGAGCTTCGCCGATGTCCTGTCGCTCGCGCAGCGCTGCCGCTTTCGCGACTGCCGCCACCTGGCCGAACCTGGCTGCGCGGTGCGCGACGGCGTGGCGCCGGATCGGCTGCGCAACTACCACAAGCTGCTGCGCGAGGCGCGCCGCGACACGATGTCGCTGCTCGAACGCCAGCGCATGGTTTCCGAGTGGAAGGCCCGCGGCCGCGCTGGGCATGCGCGGGCCAAGGCCAAGCGTGCCGTCTAGACGGCGCGAACGTCGGCCACCGGCTGGGTACCGAAATCCGGCCGCTGCAGGTAGGCGATGACCTTCGCTGCCGCGGCGGCCGGCGTATCCAGGTGGCCGCCGGTCTTCAGCGCCTGGAAGCGCTCGAGATCCGGGAACTGCGCCGGGTCGCCGGCCCGCAATTGCACCTGCATGTCGGTGTCGATCACGCCCGGGGCGAGCGAGACGATGCGCGCTGGATGCGGCGCATGCGATTGGTCGAGCGCGACCGAGCGCGAGAAGTGGTCGAGGCCTGCCTTCACGGCGCAGTAGGCCGCCTGACTCGCCATCGCCGAGCGCCCGAGGCCCGACGAGATGTTCAGCACCTTGCACTGCCCTTCGCGGCGCGCGCGCCACCCCGAGGTGGCCCGCAGGAAGGCCGAGGTCAACAGCAGCGGCGCTTCGAGCCCGACGCGCAGCGCGCGAGCCAGTTCCTGCGGGTCCAGAAATTCGAGCGGCGCGATGCGGGTCAGCGCGGCGGCGTTGTTGATGAGCGTCGCGCTGTCGAAGGCTGCGCCGGATTGCGCTGCGAGCCAGTCTTCGACACGACGCGCGGCGGCCTCGGCTTCGGCCAGATCGAGGGCCCATTGCTCGAGCGTCGCGCCCGCCGCGGCGGCCTTCGCCGCGAGCGCGGCGTTCGACGTTCGAGAGATGCAGACGAGGGTTGCGCCCGGTTGCAGCAGGTGCTCGGCGATCGCTGCGCCCATGCCGCGCGAGGCGCCGGTGAGGAGGGTGAGGTGTCTGGATGGCATGCGTCAGTGTAGGCCGAGCACTGCATCGCAAGCGGCGAGTGCGGTGCGGTGCGGGAAGAGCGGAGCCGCGCTCGTGAACACGAGGCGCGCGCCGCTCGCCGGATGCGCAAGCTCGAGCCGGCTCGCATGCAGCGCCAGGCGCTGCGCCATCGCCTGCACCGCGGCCGGCGCATAGAGCGTGTCGCCGACGATGGGGTGGCCGATCGCCATCAGATGGACGCGCAACTGATGCGTGCGTCCGGTCATCGGCTGCAGTTCGACGCAGGTCGTTGCGGCGCCATCGTCGTGCGCGAGGACGCGGTAGCGCGTCAGCGACGCCTTGCCGCGTTCGAAGTCGACCTGCTGCCTGGGCCGCCTTGGCCAGTCGGCCGCGAGCGGCAGGTCGATCTCGCCCCAGCCGCCTGCCCCCGGCGCGGCCAGATGGCCGGCGACGATCGCGAGGTAGCGCTTCTCGACTTCGCGCCGCGCGAAGGCGATGCCGAGCGCGCGTTGCGCCGCCGCCCCGCGCGCCATCAGCATCAGGCCCGAGGTGGCCATGTCGAGCCGGTGCACGACGAGCGCGTCGGAAAATCGGCGCTGCACGCGTCGTGCCAAGCAGTCCTGCAGCGTGGCGCCGCGCCCCGGCACGGCGGGCAGGCCGCTCGGCTTGCACAACACGAGCAACGCGTCGTCGGCGTGAACGACGTCGATGTCTTCGAGCTCGCTCACGCGCCGCGCTTCAGAACGTGTTGATGAGCCCGGACTGCGCCGCCGACTGCGGATTGGACCCCGCGGCGAGCACCTGCTGCAAGGCCAGTTCGCGCGGCACGCCCAGTTGCTTGAGCAGGCAGGCGGCAGCGGTGCCTGTGCGGCCGATGCCCGCGGCGCAGTGCAGCAGCGCCGCATCGCCTGCGGTCACCGCTTCGGCGAGCCGCTCGATTCCGGCTCGAAAGTCGCGCAGGTTGTCGGCGAGGCCGAAGTCGCGCATCGGCAGCGGCAGCCAGCGCATCGGCAGCGTCCCTGCGCGCAACGCCGCCTCGTAGGCCGGCGACAGCGGCGCGATCTCGTGACGCGGCGTGAGGCAGACGATGAGCGAGATGCGCTCTCGCCCAGCCTCGGCGAGAAACGCATCCCAGGTTTCCAGCCGGCCCGGCATCGAATGCAGCCAGACGGCGCCGGTGATCGCTGAGGGCAGGGGAAGGGGACGAAACGGCATGGCGGTGCGCGGACGGGCCTGCATGCTACCGCCGCCGCTCCACCGCGCAAAAAGGGCACGAGAGAAGGGGAAATGCGAGCGGCGTCGCGCCGGCGTCGAGTCCGCAACGCGCCCGGCGAAAGCGACAAGAACAGGATCGGGCTTGCGGTGACGGGTTCCGGATGCCGCCCAGTGTTGCGGTCGGTTTCAGCCTCGATCGCGCCATTGTGCGGCGCCGACCCGCCGTCCATCGCGAGAAAAGCGTCCCGATCGGGCGCCAATCGCGTGCGAAAGGCCGGTATGCGATTCAGCCGAGCGCCGCGCGCAGGCCGGCGATCTGGTGCAGCAGTTCGGACGACGCCTCGGCGCCGATCTCCCGCGAGATCCGCTCGGCCTCGTCAAGCGCGCCGCGCGCGCTGTCGCGGTCGCCGCTGCCGAGGTCGACGTGTCCGCGCACGCACAGCAGCTTGGCCAAATCGAGCGGATCGTCGATCTCGCGCAGCAGCGCCTCGCCGGCGTCGAGCGCTTCGCGCGCCTCGGCGTGTCGACCGCGCCGCTGCAGCAGTTCGGCCAGATTGGCGAGGGTTTCGCCCTCGAAGCGGCGGTTGCCGATCTCGCGGTGGATCGCGAGTGCCTGCTCGTAGTGCCACTGCGCTTCGTCGACCCGGTCAAGGTGTGCGTACAGCCCGCCCAGGCCGCCGAGCATGACGCCTATCTCGCGGCGGTCGCCGAGTTCGCGTGCGATCGACAGCGCGGCCTCGTAGCCGACTTTTGCGTCGTCGCGCCGGTCGTCGTCGGCCGCGAGCTTGGCGAGGTTGCCGAGCGTGATGACTTCGCCGAGCCGGTCGCCGATCTCGCGGTGGATCGCGAGGGCTTCTTCATAGGTAGCGCGCGCCGGGCCGAGTTGCCCGCGATCGTTGTAGAGCGTGCCGAGATTGCCGAGCGCGATGCTCTCGGCGAGCCGGTCGCCGACCTCGCGCAGCACGACGAGCGCCGCTTCGTAGTGCGCGAGCGCAAGGTCCAGTTCGCCCTGGTCGTGATGCAGCACGGCCAGATTGCACAGCGCGCCGCCCTCGGCCCGGCGGTCGCCGATCTCGCGGTGAATCGCGAGCGCGGCCTCGGTGTGGACCCGGGCGCCGGGCAACTGGCCCTGGGCGAGGTCGAGGTTGCCGAGGTTGCTCTCGAAGCCTCCCTCCCAGCGGCGGTTCGCGATGTCGCGGGCGATCGCAAGCGCAGCCTTGACCTGTGCCCGCGCCTCGTCCAGCTCGCCGGTCTGGCTCTGCAGCATGCCCGAGTGCGCGAGCGCGATCGCTTCGAGCAGCCGATGGCCGCCGCTGCGCGCCTGCGCCAGTGCCGCCTGCAACGCGGCGCGTGCCTCCGGGATGCGGCCGATGCGGCGCAACGCAGCGGCGTGGACCAGGCTCGCGGCGGCGGCGTTCGAGCCATCGAGCGTGTCGAGCGCGCAGACCTGCGCACCGAGGTCGACGCCGATCGAGACCGGGCCGCGCCGGTCAAGCACCTCCCACGCCGCGCGCAGCGTCGCGACCGCCACCGCGCCATCGCCGCGGGCGACCGCTCGGCGGCAGGCGCCGACCAGGTTGTCGATCTCGAGCGCGAGCCCCGGCAGCCGTCTGGCGCCGCCGTGGCGCGCCAGCGCATCGAGCGCGTCCTGGCTGCCGAACTGCGCGTAGTAGCCGCCGTGCAGCTGCTGCGCGGCAAGCGTCGCCGCCGCCGATGTGCCGAGCTTGCCGGCCGCATATTCGTGGATGCTCAGGTACATGCCGAAGTAGGGCTCGCCGAGGTCGAAGCGGTCCGGCAAAGGCGGGTTCCAGGTCCGCAGCAGGCTCTTGTCGACGAGCGACTGAACGGCGTCGATCGCGGGCGGGGCGTCCGGCCAGTCCGACAGGTCCAGCACCGCTTCGGCGGCTTCGAGCGTGAAGCCGCCCTCGAACACCGAACACTGGGCGAGTGCTGCCTGCTCCCAGGCACTGAGCAACTGCCACGACCAGTCGATCGCGGCCTTCAATGTGGACTGCCGCGCTGCCGCGCCGCGGGCGCCGGCCAGCAGGGTGAATCTATCCTTCAGGCGTTGGACAAGCTGGGCCGGCGACAGCACGCGCAGGCGTGCCGCCGCGAGCTCGATCGCGAGCGGCAGGCCGTCGAGCAGGCGCACGACCTCGGCTACGTCGCCGCGGTTCGTCGCGTCGAGCGCAAAGCCCGGACGCTGTGCCGCCGCCCGTTCGGCGAACAGCGTGATGGCGTCGCCCGCCAGCGGCAGCGGCTCGATCTCGAGGATCGCCTCGCCCCGCAGGTGCAGGCGCTCGCGGCTCGTTACCGCGAAATGCGCCTCGGGTGCGCGATCGAGCCAGGCGCCGACGGTGGCCGCGCCGAGGGCTGCGATCTGCTCGAAGTTGTCGAGGATGACGAGGCAGCGCGCGCGCCCGGCGATCGCGTTGCCGAGTTGTGCGATCGGATCGTCCTTGCCGAGCGGCACGCCGAGCGCGAGCGCGACGGCGTAGGCCAGTCCGTCGCTCGTGCGCACCTCGGCGAGGTCGCAGAAGTAGACCCCGCCCGGCCAGTCGCCCAGCCACGCCAGGCCGTAGCGGCGGATGACGCGCGTCTTGCCGGTGCCGCCCGGGCCGAGCAGCGTCAGCAGGCGCCGGCCGGACTCGAACTCGCGCGCGATCGCGCGCAATTCCGAGACGCGGCCGACGAAGGCGTCGCGCTCGGGCGTCAGGTTGTGACGGACCTGGCGCACCGGCGTCCAGAGCGCGCCGGCGCGCACGACGCGGTAGCCCTTCTCGGCATCCGGCGGCGGCTCGAAGCGCGCGTGCGGGCGCTGCCCGACCTCGAACAGCTCCAGCGGCTGCTGGACGCCTTTCAAGCGATAGTG
>CAZVNC010000004.1:0-20648 GCA_964628305.1 uncultured Ideonella sp. | reverse complement strand
GAGCAAGAGCGTGGAATTCTTCTTCGACGTCGGCAGCCCGACGACCTATCTTGCTTGGACGCAGTTGCCCGCGATCGCGCGCGAGACGGGCGCACAGATCGTCTGGCGGCCGATGCTGCTCGGCGGCGTGTTCAAGGCGACTGGCAACGCCAGCCCGGTGACGGTGCCGGCGAAGGGGCGCTGGATGGGCGGCGACATCGCCCGCTTTGCGAAGCGCTACGGCGTGCCGTTCGCCTTCAACCCGCACTTCCCGGTCAACACGCTCGCGCTGATGCGCGGCGCGGCCGGGCTGCAACTGCGCCAGCCGCAGCGCCTCGAGGCGTACTTGAACGCCGTCTTTCGCGCAATGTGGGTCGACGCCGTGAACCTCGACGAGGCGGCGCAGGTGGCGCGCGTGCTCGGCGCCGCGGGCTTCGACGCCGATGCGTTCGCCGGCCTCGTCGGCGACCCCGAGGTGAAGGCCGCGCTGATGGCGACCACCGAGGAAGCCGTCGCGCGCGGCGTGTTCGGCGCGCCGAGCCTGTTCGTGGACGGCGAGCTCTTCTTCGGCCAGGACCGGCTCGACTTCGTGCGCGAGGCGCTCGCGCGCAGCGGCTGAGCCGGTTTCGGGCGCGGTGCGGCGTCTACACTGACGATCCGCGCCGCCCGCGATTGCGCCGCGCCGCGCGCAACCCGAACCGACGACGACGATGAACGATCCCGCCCCCCGCCCCGCGCTGCCCGACCGCTTGGCCGTCGATCCGCGCAGCCCGCATCACGTCGCGGCGGTGTTCGAGCATCCGATCGGCATCCGCTTCAACGACAAGGAGCGCTTCGACGTCGAGGAGTACTGCGTCAGCGAAGGCTGGGTCAAGGTGGCCTCCGGCAAGACGCTCGATCGCAAGGGCCGGCCGCTGCTGATCCAGTTGAAGGGCAAGGTCGAGGCGTTCTACCGCTGAACGCGGCGCCAGCCGCGGCGACTGCAGGCATCTGCCCCCCAACCCTGCGCCGCCGCCCGGACCGTCGGTCGCGGTAGTCGCCGACCCCTCGTCAGCTGATGTCCTGCGCACGCGCAACCGCCTCGAAGGCGCGCATGCGGACTTCATCGTCGATCATGCGCGCCGGCCTGGTTTGCACGATGCGCTGCGTCTTGCGGGGCGCGCTGACGCGGGCCAGCAGGGTCGGCGCCGCATCGGTGCGCGCAGCCATGCTGCGTTGCATCGCCAGCCTTTGCTGCTCGACGAGTTGCGCAGGCGAGGGCTCGGGGCCGAGCGCCAGGCGTGGCGCAAGCAGGGCCAGCGCCGCGACGCCGGCCATGACCGCGAGCGAGATGGACGAGGGTCTGCCGTACGGCAGACGCTCGCCGGCCGGGGTGCGTGCAGCGCCGCGCGCAGCCACGCTTCGATCGGACGCAGCGCCGCGGTGCGACGCGGGATCGGCCACTTCGAGCAATCCGACGCGCCGCAGCGCGCGCCCCTGCGTGGGGCTGCCGGTCCAGACCGCGAACGGCACCGCGAGCAGCAACGGCACGAGCAGCGGCAGCAACAGATAGGGCACGCCGGTGCTGACGCGGTCGCGGAGCGTCAAGAGGGCCAGCGCGAGCGGCGGCAGCGTCAGCGCGCCGACACGCCGCAAGGCGTCGCCCCAGGCCACATCGGCAGCGGCGCGCGACGGCGACTTCCAGTCCAGGCGCAGGCCGGTCAGCGCGCCGACGACGAAGGCACTGTGCGCCAGCATGCGAACCGGCGCCTGCAGCGTCGACAGCAGCAGTTCGAGCGCGGCACTGCCGAGCAAACGCGCATGGCCGCCGAACAGATGCTGCTCGCCCCTCGCCTGCACGGCCAGCACACCCAACGCACGCGGCAGCACCAGCAGGACGAGCGTCAGCATCCAGAGCCAGTGGATCTGCCCGCCTGCGGTGCCGAAGGCCAGCCCGAGCCCAACATAGACGAGCCACACCGGCGCCATCAGATACGACAGCGCCCCCACCGCGAGCATGACCCGGTGCACCCCGCGCAGTCCGGGTTCGGCGATCAGCCTCGCGTTCTGCAGGTTGCCCTGGCACCAGCGGCGATCGCGCTGCAGCTCCTCGAGCAGGCTCGAGGGATGCTGCTCCCAGCTGCCTTGCAACTGCGGCGCGAGCCAGACCTCGTATCCGCCGCGGCGCATCAGCGCGGCTTCGACGAAGTCGTGCGACAGGATCTCGCCGGAAAGCCCACCGCGCCCCGGAATCGGCGCCAGCGCGCAATGCCGCATGAACGGCGCCACGCGCAGGATCGCGTTGTGCCCCCAGTAGTGCGACTCGCCGAGCTGCCAGTACGACATGCCGAGCGCAAACAGCCGCCCGGTGACGCCGCTGCCGAACTGCTGCAGCCGCGCATGCAGCGTCTGCGGGCGCAGTCCTTCGGGCAGGGTCTGCACGATGCCGGCGCGCGGGTTGTGTTCCATCAGCCGCACCATCGCCGCCAGCGTGTCGCCGCGCATCACGCTGTCGGCGTCGAGCACGACCATGTAGCGGTAGCCGGCGCCCCAGCGGCGGCAGAAGTCGGCCACGTTGCCGGCCTTGCGCCGCGTGCGCCGGCGCCGCCAGCGATAGAAGATGCGGCCGCCTTCGCGCACCGGCTTGTCGCCCAGCGTCTCGCGCAACTGTTGCCAGGCGTGCAGTTCGGCGGCGCGCAGGCCGGGATCACCGGTGTCCGACAGCACGTAGAAGTCGAACAACGGCAGCGCGCCGGTGGCGGCCAGCGAACGGCAGGTGGCCTGCAGCCCGGCAAATACTGTCGCCACGTCTTCGTTGCAGATCGGCATGATCACCGCGGTGCGCGCCGCGGCGTCGATCGGCGCATGCCCGTCGCCCGGCGAAAGCGCATGCCGGTCGCCGCGCAGCATCACCCACGCGCCCATCAGCGCGGTGACGAATCCCGAGCCGAGCCAGGCGAACAGCAAGCTGCTCAGCGCAACCTGCATCGACCATGCGAAGGTCGGGTTCTCGGGCGCGGCCGACACCTGCCAGGCCACGACCGCAGCGCTCAGCAACGCAATGCCTGACAGAAGCATGCGCCGCCGCCGCCCGGCGGCACGCTGCCACGCCGCGTGCGGCGCGCCAGCGTCCGCGACGTGCAGGCCGGGCCACAGCGCGAACAACAGGCCGCGCCACAACCCGAA
The DNA here is from genome assembly GCA_964628305.1 of uncultured Ideonella sp. Taxonomy (GTDB): domain Bacteria; phylum Pseudomonadota; class Gammaproteobacteria; order Burkholderiales; family Burkholderiaceae_C; genus CAIKUF01. Next base: position 17,504 of record CAZVNC010000004.1, on the reverse strand, counting down.
CCAGGGATGGGCGCGCATCGGCGCACGGCGCACGAACGGGGCGGTGGGTGAATCAACGATCTTCATGGCTTCATTCGGGTGCAAGGGCATAGGACCAGGTTTCGGAAAGAATCGCGCCCGCGGCATTGCGCAGTTGCGCGCGCAGTTCGACCGGCTTCGCGGCATCGATGCGTTCGAAGGACAGGCTCACGCGCCAGCCGCCGGTCTGCGGATTCGGATAGGCGTGCGCCCGCAATTTGCGCACGTTGTCATTGCCGCTCGCCGCAACGTCGATCGCCGCGTCCGATGGCAGACCTTGCAGCGCGCGACCGACAAAGTCGATCTGGAACTGCATGTCGTTCGGCTGGATGACTGCTTCGCGGTAGCCATGGCCTCGGCGCGTCTGCAGCACGGTGGCGCCGGCGGCCGGCGGCACGCCTTCGAGCACCCAATGGATGGTGTATTCGAGGGCAAGCGGTGTGCCCGGCGCCGGTGCCTGCTTCGGAACCCAGTAGGCGACGATGTTGTCGTTCGTCTCGTCCGGCGTGTGGAACTGCAGCAGCTCGACCCGCCCCGCGCCCCAGTCACCGTGCGGCTCGACCCAGGCGCCGGGGCGCGACTGGTAGTGCGCCTCTAGGTCTTCGTAGCTCCTGAAGGCGCGATCGCGCTGCATCAGTCCGAAACCGCCGAGCCGGCTCATCGCGAACGACGTGACGAACGGTCGCGACGGATTGGTCAGCGGCCGCCAGATGCGCTCGCCATCGCCGGTCTGCACCATCAGGCCGTCGGAGTCGTGCACCTCGGGCCGGTAGTCGTTGCTGACCGGCTGGTTCTCGCCCATCAGGAACATGCTGGTCAGTGGCGCGAGTCCCGGCGTGGCCTCCGCCTTGCGCGGGTAGATGCGCGCGCTCACGTCGAGCGCGGTGTTCTTGCCCGGGTGCAGCACGAAGCGGTAGGCGCCGCTCGCGCTCGGCCCGTCGAGCAGCGCGAAGAACGTGAAGCTGCGTTCTCCGGGCGCGGGGCGTTGCAGCCAGAACGTCGTGAAGGCAGGGAACTCTTCTGCGCGGGCGCCGGCGGTATCGACCGCCAGGCCGCGCGCCGACAGCCCGTAATGCTGACCGGCGCCGACGGCGCGAAAGTAGCTGGCGCCGAGAAAGACGACGACCTCGTCGAAGACCTTCGGATCGTTGAGTGGATATTTCAGCCGCCAGCCGGCCGCACCGGCATCGGCGGATTGCGCGCGCGCCGGCGGGAGAACGCCTTCGTCGTTGTAGTCCGCGCCCGGTATCTCAAGTGGTCTTGGCGTATCGCCGACCACTTCGTACAGCCGCAATGGCCGCGTGAAGCCGCGGCCGAGAGGGAAGAACTGGACCTCGAACAGCGAAGCGGTACCGTGCCACAGCGCACGTTCGGGCTTGAATCGGATGCGGCGGTAGTCGTCGTAGCTCAGTGCCGCCAGCGTCGGATCGGGCGGCGGCGGCGCTTGATAGGCGGTGCGCGCGAGCGTTTCGGCCTGGCGCGCAACGTCGTCGAGCCCGAAGGCGCGCGCCGCAGGCGCCACCAGGCACAGCAGCAAGATCAGCGCGCCAGCACGGAATCGCCACGCCGCCGGGCGCGGACAACCCAGTTCGAATCTCATATCCATGTGATGTTGTGCCGCTCGGGCGAAATCAATGCCCACCAGCTGTCAGAAAGCGCAACCGCCTGTTACGGAGCGGCCGCAGCCGCAGGAGTGGCTGAGGGCCAACCCAAGCCCATCACGGACTGATGTCGTAGTCGATGATCAGCGGCGCGTGGTCGCTGAAGCGAGCGTCGAGGTAGATGTGCTCGCGCCGAGCCTCTTTTTGCGACGCCGGGCGTCGCGAGGTGATAGTCGGTGCGGCAAGAGGTCTACAAGGCACCGGCCGCCGCAAGAAGGGTGGCGGGGACACCACGGCCATGGGCACTCCATGACCGCCCGCAGACCGCGCGAAATCCGTCTTCGGCATTCGGTTTCGGAGGGGTGCCCTCGGCCGCTTGCGGTCGCTGATGGCCGGCAGTTGCCGACGTGTCCGCCCCTAGCCCGCGGGGCCGGCTGCCGCGCCATCATGGACCAGTCGCCCGTCCACGAGCTCGAGCACCCGGTCGCAGCGGGCGGCCAGACGCGGGTCGTGCGTGACGACCAGGAACGAGGTGTTCAACTCGGCGTGCATGCGTCGCATCAGCGCGAAGACCTCGTCGGACGACGCCGTGTCCAGGTTGCCGGTGGGTTCGTCGGCCAGCACCAGGGGCGGCTCGAGCACCAGCGCGCGCGCGATCGCCACGCGCTGCTGCATGCCGCCGGACAACTCGCCCGGGCGCTTGGCCGTTGCGTCGCCCAGGCCGACGGCGCCCAGCATGGCGCGCGCCCGCTCGCGCTGTGCCGGCGTGATGCGGCCCTCGCGCATCAGGGCCGGCAGGGTCACGTTCTCCAGCGCACTGAAGGCCGGCAGCAGGTGGTGGAACTGGAACACGAAGCCCAGCGTGGTGCGCCGGCGCCGCGTCAGCGCGGCGTCGTCGAGGCCGCTGACTTCCTCGCCCTCGATGCGGTAGCTGCCGGCGGTCATGCGCTCGAGCAGACCGACGATGTTCAGCAGGGTGCTCTTGCCCGATCCCGACGGGCCGATCAGCGCCGCGAACTCGCCGCGCCCGATGCCGAACGACAGGCCGTGCAGCACCTCGGCCTCGTTGGGCAGGCCGATGTTGTAGCTCTTGTGCACGCCGTCGAGCTCGATCAGCGGGGCAGGGCCTGTGCTCATAGGCGGATCGCCTGCGCCGGGTCGAGCCTGGCGGCGCGCCGCGCCGGTGCCACCGCCGCGAGCACGCCGCACGCCGTGGCGATGGCGGCCACGCGCAGCGCCAGCGCCGGCTCGAGCGTGATGTTGAAGAGCGGCAGGCCGTCCGAGCCCCGCACGAAGTGCGTGAAGGCCCAGATCAACGCCACCGCGAGCAGCACGCCGAGCGCCGAGCCTAAAGCGCCGACGATGGCACCCTGCAGCAGGAAGATGCGCAGCACCTGGCCCTGGGTGGCGCCCATCGCGCGCAGGATGCCGATCTCGCGCTGCTTCTGCACCACCGACACCACCAGCACGCTGGCGATGCCGAGCACGACGACGATCATCACCACGCCGCGGATCAGTGCCGTGCTCACCGACTGCGCATTCAGCGCCGAGACGAGTTGCGCGTTCGCCTGCTGCCAGCTCTCGGCCTTGTAGGGCCAGCGCGCGGCGAGGTCATCGGCCACCCGTTGCGCCGACCAGATGTCGACCAGCGTCAGGTCCAGGCCGGTCGCGCCGCCGGGCAGGCCGACCAGGCTCTGCGCGGTGCGCAGCGGCACGATGACCGTGCGCCGGTTGAGTTCGCGCACGCCCAGGTCCACCAGTGCCGTGACGCGCAGCGAATCGCTGACGCCGCCGGTGACGATGCCGACGCGGTCGCCCACACGCACGCCGAGGTCGTCGGCGAGCTCGCGGCCGATGATGCCCTCGCCGGGCTCGAGCCGCGCCGTGCCGTCGACCACCTTGGCGCGCAGGCCGACGATGCGGTCGTAGCGGTCGAGGTCCACGCCCACGAGCGCGATCGCCTTTGACGCCTCGCCGCGTACCGCCAGGCCCGCGGCCGACACCATCGGCGAGACCGCCGCCACCTCGGGCATGGCCTCGAGCAGTGGCACCAGCAGTTGCCAGTTTCCGATCGAGCGCGGCCGCTGCGAGCGCGGCTGCGTCTGCACCAGCTCGCTGGTGCCGGCGCTGGCCGGCGCACGGGCGGCCAGCACCACGTCGTCGCGCGGGTTGAGCGTGACGTGGGCCTGCGCTCCCAGCGTCTTCTCGATCGTGTTGCGCTGCAGCCCGGTGATGAGCGCCGAGATGTAGGCGACGACGGCCACGCCCGCGGCCACGCCGACGATGATCAGCAGGGTCTGCATGCGCCCTTCGCGCAGGAAGCGCGTCGCCACGCGGCTTTCGAATCCGAGCATCGACTGGCCTGCCTCAACGGCCCATCGCGTTGCTCATCGCGCCGCCGGGGTCGTCTTTGCTGCCCTTGCTGGCGCGGGCGGGAATCCCTGCCGCGGGGTCGGCGCGCACGCGCTGGCCGGGCTGCGGCGCCGGGCCGATCAGCACGAGCTCGCCCGGGCTCAGGCCGTCGAGAATCTCGATGGCATCGAGCGTGCGCAGCCCCAGGCGCACCTGCCTCGCCTCGACTCGGCCGTCGCGCGCGAGCCAGACGCGCGGGCCCGTCGATTCGTCGCCGCGCAGCGCGTCGGCCGGCACCACCAGCGCCTGCTCGCGGCGTGCCGTCTCCACTTCCACCGAGACCGTCATGTCCTCGCGCAGAAAGGACGGCGGCGGCTGCGGCAGCGAGAACGTGATCTCGATCGCGCCGCGCTGCGCATCGACCAGCGGCGCGATCGACAGCACGCGGGACGTGAAGCGCTGAGTCGGGTAGGCGTCGGCCAGCACGCCGGCTGTCTGCCCGGGCTGGAGTTGTGCCAGGTAGCGCTCGTCCACCTGCGCCACCAGTTGCAGCGGCCCGGCCAGGGCCAGAGCGAGCAGCGCACGACCGGGCTGCACGATCTGGCCGGGCTCCACCATGCGCGAGAGCACACGCGCATCGGCCGGTGCGGTGATCACGGCCTCGCCCAGGCGGGACTCGGCAGCGGCGCGGGCCGCGCTGGCCAGTGCCAGCTGTGCCTGAGCCTGGGCGACGTCGGTACCCGGCTCGGCGTTGGCGGCGCGCTGCGCGCGCGCGCCGTCGAGCTGCGCCTGCGCCACCGCAACGGCGCGGCGCACCTCGTCCAGACGTGCCTCGCTGAGGAAACCCTGGGCCACGAGATCCATCGTTCGCTGCAGCTCGGCCTGCGCCGCCACCAGCACCGATTCGGCCTGTGCCACGTTGGCCTGGGCCGCGCTGCGCCCGGTGCTGCGCAGTCCTGCCAGGCGAGCGGCAGCCTGGCGTTCGCTGGCTTGGGTCTGCGCCAGCGCGGCCCGCAACTCCTCGCTCTCGAGCTGAACGAGCACTTCGCCTGCCTTGACCTGCGCGCCTTCGGTCGCGGCGACCCGCAGCACGCGCCCAGTCAGTGTGCTGCCGACCTCGACGCGCGACGCAGTGGCCACGCGCGCCGAGAATTGCAGGGTGCGCACCAGCGGTGCCATGCGGGCGCCGACCGCGGGCACCAACGGTGCACGCGTTCCCCACCAGGCGGCGAGGGCAGCGAGAAGCACGAAGGCAAGGGCCGCAGCGGCGATGACAAGGCGAGACGGCATCGGCCCGATTCTTGCACCTGCCCGGCTCGGCGCCGTCGGGCGTCCTGACACGACCGAGCGTCCCCCACGGGTGATACCGAAGCGCGGAGCCCATGCAGCTGCACGTCAAGCGGCCGCTCCGAGGCGGTCAGACCCGCTGGTATCAGGTCAGCAACTGTTAACAGGCTTGTGCGACACCTGCCCTCGTGCGCGGCTGGTCGCACGCCCTCGCTGCGTCCGGGCAGGTGTTGCATAAGCCTTAACAACAGCGGTCACTCGGCGAGCAGCCCGAAAGCTGACGCGGGCTCATGGAGCCGCTGACGACACGCGCACATGTGTCACGTGCCTGTTGAAGCAAGACGAGCGCGCTCCCGTGCTGTTGTTCTCCTGGGCACACCCTGGAGCGCGAGCTGGACGCGCAACACGGTGGCGTCGCCCGCCACGTGCTCTGCCTTGAACTTGAGCCGTCGCGACAGCGCGAGCATCGCAGTGTTTTCGGCGATGACAAAACCTTCCATCGCCTTGTAGCCATCGCGACGCGCCTGGCGCACCAAGCTGGACAGCAACTCGGTGGCAAGACCACTGCCGCGCCAGTCTTCCGCCACAGTGACCGCGAACTCGCAGGTCTTGACGTCGGCGTCGCCGGCCTGCACGTATTGCGCGGCGCCCACGATGTCGATGCCGTCGGCCGCCGGTATTGTCGCGACGAACACGAAATCACGCCCTGGCCGCGGATGCACGCCGCGGTGCAGTGCGGCGTCGTTGAGTGTCCGCTTGTGGATCATGAAGCGGTAGTAGCGCGATTGGGATGACAGACGCTCAAAGGCCTGGACGATCTCCGTCGCATCGCCTTCAGCGATCGCGCGCAGCGTCAGCGTGCGGCCATCGTGCAAGACGATGCGGCGCGGGCGATACTTCCCCTTCATCTCTGCCGCACGCGTGCTAGCCGGAGGCGGCCGTACGCGGTGCAGAATCTGCCGTCGCCGCGGACTTGCGCAACTCGCGCCGCAGGATCTTCCCGATGTTGGACTTGGGCAGCGGCTCACTGCGGAACTCGACGATCTTCGGCATCTTGTAGCCGGTGAGGTGCTGCCTGCAATGTTCGAGCAGGGCCTGCTCGGTCAGCGCCGGATCCTGCTTCACCACGACGATCTTGACGACCTCGCCCGAGCGTTCGTCGGGCTCTCCGATCGCCGCCACCTCGGCCACGCCCGGGTGCAGCGCCACAGCATCCTCGATCTGGTTCGGAAAGACCTTGAATCCGGAGACGACGATCATGTCCTTCTTGCGGTCCGTGATCCGGAAGTAGCCGCGCTCGTCCACGAACCCCATGTCACCGGTCCGCAGCCAGCCGTCGTGGGTAAAGACCTTGCTCGTCTCGTCCGGACGGTTCCAGTAGCGCGGCATGACCTGCGGGCCGCGTATGCAGATCTCCCCGACCTCGCCGCACGCCAGCTCATGGCCGTCGTCGTCGATGATGGCTGCCTGCGTGGAGGGAATCGGCAGGCCGATCGTTCCGGTCCACTGCGCAATGTCGAGCGGGCTGGCCATCACGACCGGCGAGGTTTCGGTCAGCCCATAGCCTTCGATGATGTCCACGCCGGTGCGCTGCTTCCAGCGTTCGGCCACCACGCGCTGCACCGCCATGCCCCCCGCGCTGGTGAGCTTCAAGGCGCGCGTGTCGACCTCGGCGAACTCGGGCACATCGAGCAGCGCCCGATACAGCGTGTTGACGCCGATGATGATCGTGAAGGGATACCTCTTGAGGTCATGGATGTAGGCCTTCATGTCTCTCGGGTTGGTCACCAGCACGGTGTGTGCGCCCAGCTTCAGGAACACGAGGCATGAGGTCAGCGCGTAGACGTGATACAGCGGCAGCGGGCAGACGAACACCTCCTTGCCGTCCACCAGGTCACGCGCCATCCAGGCCGCCATCTGCTGCACGTTCGCGACCAGGTTGCCGTGCGTCAGCACGGCGCCCTTGGCGACGCCGGTCGTGCCACCGGTGTACTGGAGGAAGGCCATGTCATCGTGGCTCAGCGGCACTTCGTCCACCTCCTGCCCCCGCCCTGCACGCAACCCAGCGTTGAACTCGGTTGCACCGTCAATTTTCCATGCAGGCACCATGTGCTTGACGTACTTCACCACCACGTTGGTGAGCAGCTCCTTGACCACGGGGAGCATGTCGCCGACCTCGGTCGTGATCACGGCCAAGTTCAGCGCCGGGTTCCTTTCCAGCACTTCCTGTAGCGTGCGGGCAAAGTTCTCCAGCACCACGATGGCCGCTGCGCCCGAGTCCTTGAGCTGGTGCTCCAGCTCGGGCACGGTGTACTGGGGATTGACGTTGACCACCACGAGGCCGGCGCGCAGCACGCCGAACAGCACCACCGGATACTGCAGCAGGTTGGGCATCATGATGGCGACCCGGTCGCCTTTGCGCAGGCCCAGCGTCCTCTGCAGGTAGGCGGCGAAGTCCCGGCTCGACCGGTCGAGCTCGGCATAGGTCATCGAGCTGCCCATATTGCTGTAGGCGGGCGAGTCGCCAAAGCGCTGGCAACTGCGCCGCAGCATGTCCCCGAGCGAGGCGAACTCATGCACATCCACTTCGGCTGGAACCCCGGGTGGGTAGTGCTTCAACCAGATTGCTTCCATCTTGATCACTCTCTCCGGCCTCGAGTCAAGCGCTGGGCCAATCATCGGCCATCATAGGCTTCGGGGTCACCTGCACAACCGCGCGAGCGTCAATGGTCGGCTGCGGGGGGTGGCCGCATTGAGCGTCCTCAATGCCCGGTGAAGCTGATCCGAATGAAGCCAGGGAGCGTGCCGACTGGGCGTGCCGAGTCGCCACAAGGCACGCCGAAGTCCGGCTGCCGGCCACCTGCCGCGCAGCGACGGGCCACTTCGAGCGATCGCTTCAGTCAAATGTCCGCATTGGGTCGGGGGACTAAACCGCTCGCGCGGTAGCCGCTTCGGCGCGGTCATGGTGGTTCGTTGCGCTGCAGGTTCTGCGAAGTTGGCGAGCGAAGCAATCCGCCTCGTTCATCAATGGAGCTGCAACCATGGACACGACCACCCGCGCGGCCTCGCCGCTGCGTCAACGCATGACCGAAGACATGCGCATGCGCAAGCTGGAACCCAGGACTCAGGAAGCCTACAGCCGCGCCGTACGCAAGCTGACCGGCTATCTCAAGCGCTCGCCTGACACCGCCACGGTCGAGGACCAGCCCACGGCTGCCGATGCTGAGGCAGCGGCAACGCCAGCTGGCTCACCCGCTCCTGTCTTCGTGTGCCGCCACTGCGGCCGTGCGCTGCTGGTCGTCCAGACGTTGCGGCGCGGCGAGGTCATCAGGGGCCGCCGGCATCATGAGCGCGACCGCAACAACCGCCGCTGCAATGCCGACAAGACCCGTGGGCCCGTCGGCCGGGCTGGCGTGCACCACCGGCTCGTCGAGGCCATCGACCGGCCACACGGCGCTCCGTGAACTGGAGTTCGGCACCAGGCGCAGTGCCGAGACTCGCGCTCGGCGGCCGGTCACACCCGGTGCACCACCGGCAACGTGACGAGCCTGCAATCGCCCTAGGCGGTGGCGCGTCGAACCCGATGCAGTGGCGTTCGCCGCGGTTTCCTCCCCCGAGGCTTGTGCGACACCTGCCCTCAGGTCGTCACCATTCGGTACGCCGTCGCATGCCCGGGCAGGTGTCCCACAACCCTAAACAGTTCCTGCCGCCCGCCCGGCTACAGGTGATCCGCCACTTCGACCGACAGTGGGCGTTCACGAGCCCACAGGCCGGTCAAAGCTCGAAGTCGTAGTCGATGATCAGCGGCGCGTGGTCGCTGAAGCGAGCGTCGAGGTAGATGTGCTCGCGCCGAGCCTCTTTTTGCGACGCCGGGCGTCGCGAGGTGATAGTCGGTGCGGCAAGAGGTCTACAAGGCACCGGCCGCCGCAAGAAGGGTGGCGGGGACACCACGGCCATGGGCACTCCATGACCGCCCGCAGACCGCGCGAAATCCGTCTTCGGCATTCGGTTTCGGAGGGGTGCCCTCGGCCGCTTGCGGTCGCTGATGGCCGGCAGTTGCCGACGTGTCCGCCCCTAGCCCGCGGGGCCGGCTGCCGCGCCATCATGGACCAGTCGCCCGTCCACGAGCTCGAGCACCCGGTCGCAGCGGGCGGCCAGACGCGGGTCGTGCGTGACGACCAGGAACGAGGTGTTCAACTCGGCGTGCATGCGTCGCATCAGCGCGAAGACCTCGTCGGACGACGCCGTGTCCAGGTTGCCGGTGGGTTCGTCGGCCAGCACCAGGGGCGGCTCGAGCACCAGCGCGCGCGCGATCGCCACGCGCTGCTGCATGCCGCCGGACAACTCGCCCGGGCGCTTGGCCGTTGCGTCGCCCAGGCCGACGGCGCCCAGCATGGCGCGCGCCCGCTCGCGCTGTGCCGGCGTGATGCGGCCCTCGCGCATCAGGGCCGGCAGGGTCACGTTCTCCAGCGCACTGAAGGCCGGCAGCAGGTGGTGGAACTGGAACACGAAGCCCAGCGTGGTGCGCCGGCGCCGCGTCAGCGCGGCGTCGTCGAGGCCGCTGACTTCCTCGCCCTCGATGCGGTAGCTGCCGGCGGTCATGCGCTCGAGCAGACCGACGATGTTCAGCAGGGTGCTCTTGCCCGATCCCGACGGGCCGATCAGCGCCGCGAACTCGCCGCGCCCGATGCCGAACGACAGGCCGTGCAGCACCTCGGCCTCGTTGGGCAGGCCGATGTTGTAGCTCTTGTGCACGCCGTCGAGCTCGATCAGCGGGGCAGGGCCTGTGCTCATAGGCGGATCGCCTGCGCCGGGTCGAGCCTGGCGGCGCGCCGCGCCGGTGCCACCGCCGCGAGCACGCCGCACGCCGTGGCGATGGCGGCCACGCGCAGCGCCAGCGCCGGCTCGAGCGTGATGTTGAAGAGCGGCAGGCCGTCCGAGCCCCGCACGAAGTGCGTGAAGGCCCAGATCAACGCCACCGCGAGCAGCACGCCGAGCGCCGAGCCTAAAGCGCCGACGATGGCACCCTGCAGCAGGAAGATGCGCAGCACCTGGCCCTGGGTGGCGCCCATCGCGCGCAGGATGCCGATCTCGCGCTGCTTCTGCACCACCGACACCACCAGCACGCTGGCGATGCCGAGCACGACGACGATCATCACCACGCCGCGGATCAGTGCCGTGCTCACCGACTGCGCATTCAGCGCCGAGACGAGTTGCGCGTTCGCCTGCTGCCAGCTCTCGGCCTTGTAGGGCCAGCGCGCGGCGAGGTCATCGGCCACCCGTTGCGCCGACCAGATGTCGACCAGCGTCAGGTCCAGGCCGGTCGCGCCGCCGGGCAGGCCGACCAGGCTCTGCGCGGTGCGCAGCGGCACGATGACCGTGCGCCGGTTGAGTTCGCGCACGCCCAGGTCCACCAGTGCCGTGACGCGCAGCGAATCGCTGACGCCGCCGGTGACGATGCCGACGCGGTCGCCCACACGCACGCCGAGGTCGTCGGCGAGCTCGCGGCCGATGATGCCCTCGCCGGGCTCGAGCCGCGCCGTGCCGTCGACCACCTTGGCGCGCAGGCCGACGATGCGGTCGTAGCGGTCGAGGTCCACGCCCACGAGCGCGATCGCCTTTGACGCCTCGCCGCGTACCGCCAGGCCCGCGGCCGACACCATCGGCGAGACCGCCGCCACCTCGGGCATGGCCTCGAGCAGTGGCACCAGCAGTTGCCAGTTTCCGATCGAGCGCGGCCGCTGCGAGCGCGGCTGCGTCTGCACCAGCTCGCTGGTGCCGGCGCTGGCCGGCGCACGGGCGGCCAGCACCACGTCGTCGCGCGGGTTGAGCGTGACGTGGGCCTGCGCTCCCAGCGTCTTCTCGATCGTGTTGCGCTGCAGCCCGGTGATGAGCGCCGAGATGTAGGCGACGACGGCCACGCCCGCGGCCACGCCGACGATGATCAGCAGGGTCTGCATGCGCCCTTCGCGCAGGAAGCGCGTCGCCACGCGGCTTTCGAATCCGAGCATCGACTGGCCTGCCTCAACGGCCCATCGCGTTGCTCATCGCGCCGCCGGGGTCGTCTTTGCTGCCCTTGCTGGCGCGGGCGGGAATCCCTGCCGCGGGGTCGGCGCGCACGCGCTGGCCGGGCTGCGGCGCCGGGCCGATCAGCACGAGCTCGCCCGGGCTCAGGCCGTCGAGAATCTCGATGGCATCGAGCGTGCGCAGCCCCAGGCGCACCTGCCTCGCCTCGACTCGGCCGTCGCGCGCGAGCCAGACGCGCGGGCCCGTCGATTCGTCGCCGCGCAGCGCGTCGGCCGGCACCACCAGCGCCTGCTCGCGGCGTGCCGTCTCCACTTCCACCGAGACCGTCATGTCCTCGCGCAGAAAGGACGGCGGCGGCTGCGGCAGCGAGAACGTGATCTCGATCGCGCCGCGCTGCGCATCGACCAGCGGCGCGATCGACAGCACGCGGGACGTGAAGCGCTGAGTCGGGTAGGCGTCGGCCAGCACGCCGGCTGTCTGCCCGGGCTGGAGTTGTGCCAGGTAGCGCTCGTCCACCTGCGCCACCAGTTGCAGCGGCCCGGCCAGGGCCAGAGCGAGCAGCGCACGACCGGGCTGCACGATCTGGCCGGGCTCCACCATGCGCGAGAGCACACGCGCATCGGCCGGTGCGGTGATCACGGCCTCGCCCAGGCGGGACTCGGCAGCGGCGCGGGCCGCGCTGGCCAGTGCCAGCTGTGCCTGAGCCTGGGCGACGTCGGTACCCGGCTCGGCGTTGGCGGCGCGCTGCGCGCGCGCGCCGTCGAGCTGCGCCTGCGCCACCGCAACGGCGCGGCGCACCTCGTCCAGACGTGCCTCGCTGAGGAAACCCTGGGCCACGAGATCCATCGTTCGCTGCAGCTCGGCCTGCGCCGCCACCAGCACCGATTCGGCCTGTGCCACGTTGGCCTGGGCCGCGCTGCGCCCGGTGCTGCGCAGTCCTGCCAGGCGAGCGGCAGCCTGGCGTTCGCTGGCTTGGGTCTGCGCCAGCGCGGCCCGCAACTCCTCGCTCTCGAGCTGAACGAGCACTTCGCCTGCCTTGACCTGCGCGCCTTCGGTCGCGGCGACCCGCAGCACGCGCCCAGTCAGTGTGCTGCCGACCTCGACGCGCGACGCAGTGGCCACGCGCGCCGAGAATTGCAGGGTGCGCACCAGCGGTGCCATGCGGGCGCCGACCGCGGGCACCAACGGTGCACGCGTTCCCCACCAGGCGGCGAGGGCAGCGAGAAGCACGAAGGCAAGGGCCGCAGCGGCGATGACAAGGCGAGACGGCATCGGCCCGATTCTTGCACCTGCCCGGCTCGGCGCCGTCGGGCGTCCTGACACGACCGAGCGTCCCCCACGGGTGATACCGAAGCGCGGAGCCCATGCAGCTGCACGTCAAGCGGCCGCTCCGAGGCGGTCAGACCCGCTGGTATCAGGTCAGCAACTGTTAACAGGCTTGTGCGACACCTGCCCTCGTGCGCGGCTGGTCGCACGCCCTCGCTGCGTCCGGGCAGGTGTTGCATAAGCCTTAACAACAGCGGTCACTCGGCGAGCAGCCCGAAAGCTGACGCGGGCTCATGGAGCCGCTGACGACACGCGCACATGTGTCACGTGCCTGTTGAAGCAAGACGAGCGCGCTCCCGTGCTGTTGTTCTCCTGGGCACACCCTGGAGCGCGAGCTGGACGCGCAACACGGTGGCGTCGCCCGCCACGTGCTCTGCCTTGAACTTGAGCCGTCGCGACAGCGCGAGCATCGCAGTGTTTTCGGCGATGACAAAACCTTCCATCGCCTTGTAGCCATCGCGACGCGCCTGGCGCACCAAGCTGGACAGCAACTCGGTGGCAAGACCACTGCCGCGCCAGTCTTCCGCCACAGTGACCGCGAACTCGCAGGTCTTGACGTCGGCGTCGCCGGCCTGCACGTATTGCGCGGCGCCCACGATGTCGATGCCGTCGGCCGCCGGTATTGTCGCGACGAACACGAAATCACGCCCTGGCCGCGGATGCACGCCGCGGTGCAGTGCGGCGTCGTTGAGTGTCCGCTTGTGGATCATGAAGCGGTAGTAGCGCGATTGGGATGACAGACGCTCAAAGGCCTGGACGATCTCCGTCGCATCGCCTTCAGCGATCGCGCGCAGCGTCAGCGTGCGGCCATCGTGCAAGACGATGCGGCGCGGGCGATACTTCCCCTTCATCTCTGCCGCACGCGTGCTAGCCGGAGGCGGCCGTACGCGGTGCAGAATCTGCCGTCGCCGCGGACTTGCGCAACTCGCGCCGCAGGATCTTCCCGATGTTGGACTTGGGCAGCGGCTCACTGCGGAACTCGACGATCTTCGGCATCTTGTAGCCGGTGAGGTGCTGCCTGCAATGTTCGAGCAGGGCCTGCTCGGTCAGCGCCGGATCCTGCTTCACCACGACGATCTTGACGACCTCGCCCGAGCGTTCGTCGGGCTCTCCGATCGCCGCCACCTCGGCCACGCCCGGGTGCAGCGCCACAGCATCCTCGATCTGGTTCGGAAAGACCTTGAATCCGGAGACGACGATCATGTCCTTCTTGCGGTCCGTGATCCGGAAGTAGCCGCGCTCGTCCACGAACCCCATGTCACCGGTCCGCAGCCAGCCGTCGTGGGTAAAGACCTTGCTCGTCTCGTCCGGACGGTTCCAGTAGCGCGGCATGACCTGCGGGCCGCGTATGCAGATCTCCCCGACCTCGCCGCACGCCAGCTCATGGCCGTCGTCGTCGATGATGGCTGCCTGCGTGGAGGGAATCGGCAGGCCGATCGTTCCGGTCCACTGCGCAATGTCGAGCGGGCTGGCCATCACGACCGGCGAGGTTTCGGTCAGCCCATAGCCTTCGATGATGTCCACGCCGGTGCGCTGCTTCCAGCGTTCGGCCACCACGCGCTGCACCGCCATGCCCCCCGCGCTGGTGAGCTTCAAGGCGCGCGTGTCGACCTCGGCGAACTCGGGCACATCGAGCAGCGCCCGATACAGCGTGTTGACGCCGATGATGATCGTGAAGGGATACCTCTTGAGGTCATGGATGTAGGCCTTCATGTCTCTCGGGTTGGTCACCAGCACGGTGTGTGCGCCCAGCTTCAGGAACACGAGGCATGAGGTCAGCGCGTAGACGTGATACAGCGGCAGCGGGCAGACGAACACCTCCTTGCCGTCCACCAGGTCACGCGCCATCCAGGCCGCCATCTGCTGCACGTTCGCGACCAGGTTGCCGTGCGTCAGCACGGCGCCCTTGGCGACGCCGGTCGTGCCACCGGTGTACTGGAGGAAGGCCATGTCATCGTGGCTCAGCGGCACTTCGTCCACCTCCTGCCCCCGCCCTGCACGCAACCCAGCGTTGAACTCGGTTGCACCGTCAATTTTCCATGCAGGCACCATGTGCTTGACGTACTTCACCACCACGTTGGTGAGCAGCTCCTTGACCACGGGGAGCATGTCGCCGACCTCGGTCGTGATCACGGCCAAGTTCAGCGCCGGGTTCCTTTCCAGCACTTCCTGTAGCGTGCGGGCAAAGTTCTCCAGCACCACGATGGCCGCTGCGCCCGAGTCCTTGAGCTGGTGCTCCAGCTCGGGCACGGTGTACTGGGGATTGACGTTGACCACCACGAGGCCGGCGCGCAGCACGCCGAACAGCACCACCGGATACTGCAGCAGGTTGGGCATCATGATGGCGACCCGGTCGCCTTTGCGCAGGCCCAGCGTCCTCTGCAGGTAGGCGGCGAAGTCCCGGCTCGACCGGTCGAGCTCGGCATAGGTCATCGAGCTGCCCATATTGCTGTAGGCGGGCGAGTCGCCAAAGCGCTGGCAACTGCGCCGCAGCATGTCCCCGAGCGAGGCGAACTCATGCACATCCACTTCGGCTGGAACCCCGGGTGGGTAGTGCTTCAACCAGATTGCTTCCATCTTGATCACTCTCTCCGGCCTCGAGTCAAGCGCTGGGCCAATCATCGGCCATCATAGGCTTCGGGGTCACCTGCACAACCGCGCGAGCGTCAATGGTCGGCTGCGGGGGGTGGCCGCATTGAGCGTCCTCAATGCCCGGTGAAGCTGATCCGAATGAAGCCAGGGAGCGTGCCGACTGGGCGTGCCGAGTCGCCACAAGGCACGCCGAAGTCCGGCTGCCGGCCACCTGCCGCGCAGCGACGGGCCACTTCGAGCGATCGCTTCAGTCAAATGTCCGCATTGGGTCGGGGGACTAAACCGCTCGCGCGGTAGCCGCTTCGGCGCGGTCATGGTGGTTCGTTGCGCTGCAGGTTCTGCGAAGTTGGCGAGCGAAGCAATCCGCCTCGTTCATCAATGGAGCTGCAACCATGGACACGACCACCCGCGCGGCCTCGCCGCTGCGTCAACGCATGACCGAAGACATGCGCATGCGCAAGCTGGAACCCAGGACTCAGGAAGCCTACAGCCGCGCCGTACGCAAGCTGACCGGCTATCTCAAGCGCTCGCCTGACACCGCCACGGTCGAGGACCAGCCCACGGCTGCCGATGCTGAGGCAGCGGCAACGCCAGCTGGCTCACCCGCTCCTGTCTTCGTGTG
This sequence comes from uncultured Ideonella sp., assembly GCA_964628305.1. GTDB lineage: Bacteria > Pseudomonadota > Gammaproteobacteria > Burkholderiales > Burkholderiaceae_C > CAIKUF01. The sequence continues at coordinate 1,679 of CAZVNC010000004.1, read as the reverse complement.
CCGCCACTGCGGCCGTGCGCTGCTGGTCGTCCAGACGTTGCGGCGCGGCGAGGTCATCAGGGGCCGCCGGCATCATGAGCGCGACCGCAACAACCGCCGCTGCAATGCCGACAAGACCCGTGGGCCCGTCGGCCGGGCTGGCGTGCACCACCGGCTCGTCGAGGCCATCGACCGGCCACACGGCGCTCCGTGAACTGGAGTTCGGCACCAGGCGCAGTGCCGAGACTCGCGCTCGGCGGCCGGTCACACCCGGTGCACCACCGGCAACGTGACGAGCCTGCAATCGCCCTAGGCGGTGGCGCGTCGAACCCGATGCAGTGGCGTTCGCCGCGGTTTCCTCCCCCGAGGCTTGTGCGACACCTGCCCTCAGGTCGTCACCATTCGGTACGCCGTCGCATGCCCGGGCAGGTGTCCCACAACCCTAAACAGTTCCTGCCGCCCGCCCGGCTACAGGTGATTCGCCACTTCGACCGACAGTGGGCGCTCACCAGCCCACAGGAGGTCAAAGCTTGAAGTCGTAGTCGATGGTCAGCGGCGCGTGGTCGCTGAAGCGCTGCGCCACGTAGATCTGTTCTCGTCTGGCGAGCGCGGCAAGGCGAGGGGTCGCCAAGTGGTAGTCGAGCCGCCAGCCGACGTTGTTTGCCCAGGCTTGGCCGCGGTTGCTCCACCAGGTGTACTGGTCGGGGTGCGGATTGAGCTTGCGAAACACATCGACGAGGCCGAGTTCGCCCAGCGCGCGCGTCATCCAGGCGCGCTCCTCGGGCAGGAAGCCGCTGTTCTTCTGGTTGCTGCGCCAGTTGCGCAGATCGATCTCCTGGTGCGCGATGTTGACGTCGCCGACGAGGATGAACTCGCGCTCGGCCGCGAGGCGCAGCAGGTGCGGCGCCATTGCTGCCAGGAAGCGGAACTTCGCCTCCTGCCGCTCCGGGCCGCTCGACCCGCTCGGGAAATAGCAGCTGATGATGCTGAACTTGCGCCTTGCGGTGTCGAAACGCGCCTCGACCCAGCGGCCTTCGGCGTCGAACTCCGCGTTGCCGATGCCGGTCACGACGGCCGACGGCTTCTTGCGCGAATAGACGCCGACGCCCGAGTAGCCCTTCCTTTCCGCGAAATGAAAGTGCCCTTTCATGCCGTCGATCACGTCGAAGCGGTTGGTTACGTCTTGGGCCTGCGCCTTGAGCTCTTGCACACCCATACAATTTGCGCCGATCGACTCGACCCAGGGCAGCCAGCCCTTGTTGGCCGCCGAGCGGATGCCGTTCAGGTTCAGGGTGACGAGTCGCAACACGAATGGTTCCTCGATGAACGCTGCCCCGACCGAACTTCACGACGACGATGCGCTCGCACTCGAGTTCGTGAAGTTCTCGCTCGATGCCGGCGTGCTGCGCTTCGGCGAGTTCAAGACCAAGGCGGGGCGCCTGTCGCCGTACTTCTTCAACGCCGGGCTGTTCGACGACGGCGCCAAGCTGTCGAGGCTGGCGCAATTCTATGCACGCCGACTGATCGCCTCGGGCCTCGAGTTCGACATGATCTTCGGCCCGGCCTACAAGGGCATCACGCTCGCCGCAGCGGTCGCGATCGAACTCGCACGGCTCGGCCGCAACCTGTCCTCTGCCTACAACCGCAAGGAAGCGAAGGACCATGTCGAAGGCGGCACGCTGGTCGGTGCGCCGGTCGCC
>CAZVNC010000003.1:7049-21099 GCA_964628305.1 uncultured Ideonella sp. | reverse complement strand
CGACGAGGTTGAAGCCGAGCTCTTCCAGGGATGGCGTCAGGCCGGCCCGGTCCAGGTAGTCGGTGACGACGCGCGAGCCGGGCGCAAGCGAGGTCTTGACCCACGGCTTGACCTGCAGCCCGGCCTCGACCGCCTTCTTCGCCAGCAACCCGGCGCCAACCATCACCGACGGGTTCGAGGTGTTGGTGCAGCTCGTGATCGCCGCGATCACGACCGAACCGTGCGTCACCGACGCCGCCGATTGCGGCTCGTGCAGATGCTCGGGCGACGCCTTCAGCACGTCGCCCGCCTTCGCATCGTGTTCGTCGTCGAGCCCGGAGAGCTGCCTGGCGCTGACTCCGGCCGCCGCGCCGCCGATGCCGGAGCGAAACGATTGCGCAACGCCCGACAGTGCAACGCGATCCTGCGGCCGCTTGGGGCCGGCCATGCTCGGCTCGACCTGGCTCAGGTCGAGATCGAGCACTTCGCTGAAGTCGGGCTCGGCGTCGTCGTCGGTGCGGAACAGGCCCTGTTCGCGCGTGTAGCGTTCGGCCAGATCGGCGGCTGCAACGCGGCCCGTCAGGCGCAGGTAGGCGAGCGTGCGCGCATCGACCGGAAACAGTGTCGCCGTCGCGCCGCCTTCGGGCGACATGTTCGACAGCGTCGCCCGGTCGGCGATCGCCAGGCTGCTCAGGCCGGGGCCGAAGAACTCGACGAACTTGCCGACGACGCCGTGCTTGCGCAGCATCTGCGTCATCGTCAGCACGAGGTCGGTCGCAGTCGTTCCGGGCGGCAACTGGCCGCGCGTGCGCACGCCGACGACGATCGGTTTCGGCAGGAACATCGGCTGGCCGAGCATCGCCGCCTCGGCCTCGATGCCGCCGACGCCCCAGCCGAGGACGCCCAGGCCGTTGATCATCGGCGTGTGCGAGTCGGTGCCGACGAGGGTGTCCGGAAAGACCCAGCCGTCGCGCTCGATGACGACCTGCCCGAGGTGCTCCAGGTTCACCTGGTGGCAGATGCCCATGCCGGGCGGCACGACGCGAAAGCCCTCGAACGCCTGCTGCGCCCAGTTCAGCAGCGCATAGCGCTCGCGATTGCGTTTGTATTCCCACTCGAGGTTGGCGGCGTAGGCATCGGGCGTGCCGAAGCGGTCGACCTGCACCGAATGGTCGATCACCAGATCGACCGGCACGAACGGGTTGACGCGCTGCGCATCGCCACCGGCGCGCGCCACGGCGCTGCGCATCGCGGCGAGGTCGACGACCGCCGGGACGCCGGTGAAGTCCTGCATCAGCACCCGCGCCGGCATGAACGCGAGCGACGCCTCGCCGCCGTTCGGCCAGCGTGCGAGCGACTCCACATCCGCGAGCGACACGTCACGCCCGCCGGCGCGGCGCGCGATGTTCTCGAGCAGGATCTTCACCGTGTGCGGCAGGCGGGCGACGTCCGCGCCGGTCTTCGCGGCGAGCCTGGCGAGGCTGATGTAGCGCGCGCTGCCCGATGCGATCTTCAGGGTTGCGCTGCTGTCGAGTGCGTTCATGTCGAATCCTTCAAGACGGGTTCATCCGTTGACGGGCCCAGTTTCATCCGCTTTCGCGCGACGCGCGGCGGGCGCTGCGCTAACGCGACATCGCAACGTGCCCATCGCCCGCGCGCACCGGCGGCACTGGGCGCCGCCTGCCGTGGAAGTCGAATGGGTTCAGGCGCTGCTCCCTCGGTTCGGTGCAGTAGTCCGTCAGCGATTGCGGATCGGCGAGCAGCTCGGGATCGATGCACCGGGCTGCCGTCTCGGTCGCCGTGCGGACCGCCCACAGCGGATCGGTCACGGCCGTGAACCATGGATTGTTGAAGCTGCTCAGCATGTCTTGCTCCAATTGAACTGCGCATCGCGCAGTCGGCGCCGCGACACTGCGGCCGAGCGCTACATCACGAAGTCGCCGCTCGACTCAGGCTGAAAGAGGATCGCGGCGATCACCGCCGCCAGCTCGCCGCCGGCCGGCGTCGGCCAGCGCACGACGCTGCCGGCGCGCTGGCCGAGCAGGCTCAGGCCAATCGGCGAGAGCACCGAGACGAAGCCCGCACTGGCATCGGCATCCGCCGGATAGCACAGCGTCAGCTCGCTGTGCGCGCCGGAGTGCACGTCCTCGAGCTGGACGCGCGAGTACATCGTGACGATGTCGGGCGCCATTTCGCGCGAAGGCACGACGTCGGCCTGGTCGAGCACGTCCTCGATCGGCAGCGGCGCCGAGCGTGCGGGTTGTGCGCCCTTGTGGCGCTGGATGAGATTGGTGAGCCGGACGTGGTCCAGCTCGGTGAGCGTGCGCTCGAGCGTCAGGGTCTTCATGGTGCAACTCCTCGGGGTGAGGCGCTGCGCTGCGTCGAGCAGGCACAGGCCGATGCGCGGGCTGGTGGTTCAGGCCCGGCGATCGGAGTTTTGCGCAGTAGGGGTGGGGTTGATCGCCGGGCTCAGGAATGTGCGGCCGGCTGACGGGTGCGGATTCCCGTCCTCTTCAGCGTGACGGGGCCACGCGCCAGCCAGCCGACCGAATCGGTCGCCGGACGTAGTGCGGCGCGCTGCGCGACGATGAGAGAACCCGAGTACATGGTGGGGATTCTATCGGCGCGCGCCGTTTGTTCCAAAGGGCGCGGCACATGTCGCACTGCAATGTAGGCGTATTGCGAGCGTGGTGCGCTGCAACCCGTCGCATCGTCGGCGATCCGCTGGCGATAGAAGTGTGGCTTCAATATTGGCACCGTCAGCTGCGGCGGCCACCATCAGAATCCTGGGACAAGTGCGGCGGGAGGTGACTGTCGGTGCGTTGCTGTCTTCCGCCCCGACTACCTAGCGGACAACAAAGCAACGGGAGCTGTCACGCACCGTTGGCATCTGGATTCACGCAACCGGCCAGGAACCGTGCGTCGCGACTAGCAGCTCAGCCTCCGAGTCGGATGGTTCCCTGGCCGGGCTCACGCGTGCCCGCGTGCGCCCGGCCAGGCGGCGCAACGTGCGGCCGGCGCGGCATCCATCAGCCTTTCGAGGCGCCGAGCAGCAGCCCGCGCAGCACGACCGCATCGTTGTGCTGTTCGTCGTGCGCCGAATAGACGAGCGTCACCGGGCCCTGGCGCGCCAGATCGCGCAGTTGCTCGAACGGCAGCGGATGCGCGCGCACCTCGGCCGTGTAGCGCTGCTGAAATTCGGCCCAGCGCGCCGGATCGTGGCCGAACCACTTGCGCAACTCGGTGCTCGGCGCCAGCTCCTTCAGCCACAGATCGACCGCCGCCGCTTCCTTGCTGACGCCGCGCGGCCAGAGGCGGTCGATCAGCACGCGCGTGCCGTCGCTCGCAGCGGCCGGCTCGTAGGCGCGCTTGAGCTTGACGTTGGCGGCGGCGAGGCGCATGTTCATTGGCGTGCCGCATCAGCCCGCACCGCTTTTCTTCGCCGCGACCTGGTTCATTGTGTCGAGCGCGAGGTTCGAATGCGCATAGGCGCCGCCGGCGCGCATCTCGGCGGCGACCCAGATCGCCTCCATCACCTCCTGCTGCGTCGCGCCCTTGCGCAGCGCGCTCGCGGTGTGGCCGCGGATGCAATACGGGCACTGCGTCGTGTGGGCGACGGCGACCGCAATCAGATCCTTCATCTTCGACGACAGCGCACCGTCGGCGAACACCGCCTGGTTGAACGCCTTGAAAGCCGCCGCCGCCTCGGGCGCGAGCGCCGTGCGCTGGCGGTGCAGCTCGATCGATGCCTCGGGGTACATGTGCGGGTCCACGGTCTTCTCCTGCTTGTCTGCGATTGCAATGGGGCTACGTGTGGGGCCGATCAGCCGCTGGCGGCGATCGCGCGTTCGAACTCGACCTCGCTGCGCAGCCCTTCGAGGTCGCGCTGCACGACGGCGATGGCGAGCGTCTTGCCGCCGCGGCTGTAGCTCAGCTTGCAATCGCGCCCCGCAAGCGAGCCGTCGATCTCGACGCGGTCGAAGCGCTCGGCGTGGCCGACATAGCCGAGCACGAAGTCGTACTGCTCGGTCCAGAAGAACGGCACCATGTCGAACGGCTCGCGCCCACCGAGCATGTTGCGCGCCGCGACCTGGCCCGCGCGCTCGGCGACGACCCAGTGTTCGACGCGGATCGGCTCGCCGCCGAGCCGGTCCGGCCAGCGCGCGATGTCGCCGGCCGCATAGACGCCGGGCGCGCTCGTTTCGAGGAAGCGATCGACGCTGACGCCGCGATCGATCGCGAGCCCGGCGCGTTCGGCGAGTTCGAGCGCCGGTGTCACGCCGACGCCGACGACGACCAGATCGCAGGCTAGCGACTCGCCGTTCGCGAGCAGCACCGCGCGCTCGTCGATTGCCGCGAGCGTCGCGCCAAGGTGAAACCGCACCCCATGCTGCTGATGCAGGCCGAGCAGAAAGGCGCCGACCTCCGGCCCGAGCACGCGCTCCATCAGCACCGTTTCGCGGCCGACGACATCGACTTCGATGCCGCGTGCGCGCAGCGACGCAGCAACCTCGAGGCCGATGAAGCTCGCGCCGATGACGACCGCGCGCTTCGCGTCGGACGCCGCGGCGACGAGCGCGCGGCTGTCGGCCCAGGTGCGCAGGACGTGGACGTGCGGCAGATCCATGCCCGGTATCCCGAGCCGCACCGGCGTCGCGCCGGTGGCAAGCAGCAGCGCGTCGTAGGCGTGGCGGGTGCCGTCTTCGAGCGTGACTTCGCGCGCCTTCGTGTCGATGCCGGTGACGCGGGCATCGAGCCTGATGTCGATACGCTGTTCGCGGTAGAACTCGGCCGAGCGCAGTGGGATCCAGTCGTCCTGCGCGCTGCCGGCGAGATAGCTCTTCGACAGATTCGGCCGATCGCAGGGCAGCGAGTCGTCGGCACTGAAGAGCGTGATGCTGCCGTCGTAGCCTTCGTGGCGCAGCATCTCGGCCGCTGCGTTGCCTGCCGCGCCGCCGCCGACGATGACGATCGCCTGCGGCATCGCGGCCGTGCCCGGCGCGCGCGCCGGCGTTGGCGCCGCGGGCTCGATGAGGTCGCCGACGTAGACCTTGCCGTCGCGCAGTTCGACCTGCCGGCACGCCACCGGGTTCAGGGCCGGCGCGCGCAGCGCCTCGCCGGTGCGCAGGCTGAAGCACGCGTGGTGCCAAGGGCAGCGCACGGTGTCGCCTTCGACCAGGCCTTCGGCGAGCGGTCCGCTGTAGTGGGTGCAGACGGCGCCGATCGCAAACAGCTCCTTGCCGCGGCGCACGACGATCGTCGGCTCGCCCTGCGCGTGGCCGAGCAAGGGCACCGATTCGGTCAGCGCCGAAAGCGCAATGCCCTGGCAGAGATCGGGGCCGGACAGTTCGACATCTGCGTCGCTCATGAGGACTCTCTCCCCTTCGTTGTTGGCTGGATCGGACGACTGCACTCTACGCATTCGTTCGGCCTGCGGCCATTGCATACGCGTGATCGCCCGCCTGTCGCCGCATGTATTCGCGCTCCGACCAGCGGCGCGCGCAGGTTCAGCGCTGGCTAGCCGGCCTCTCGCGGCGCGCCTTCGCGAAGGCGCGACATCGCACCGCAGGCAAGCCGCACCGGGGTTAGGATGGGCATGCTCCTGCCATAACGAACGCCACGAGGTCAGCCATGTACCAGCGCATTCTTGTTTCGATCGACGGCAGTTCGACCGCCGAACGCGGCCTGGAAGAAGCGGTCAAGCTGGCGAAGCTCTGCGGCTCGGCTTTGCAGCTGATTTACGTCGTCGACCCGACCCCGTTCGCCGTCGACTTCGAGGCACTCGGCCGCAACACCGGGCGCGACCGCGAGTCGATCGAGAACGAGGCGCAGGCGATGCTCGACGCCGCCAAGGCGCGCGCGCTCGCCGCCGGCGCAGGCCAGGTCGAGACCGTGCTGGTCCAGCGCACCATGGCGCGCATTTCGGAGCGGATCGTCGAACAGGCCAAGGCCTGGAAGGCCGAACTGATCGTCATTGGCACCCACGGCCGGCGCGGCGTCGGCCGCATGCTGCTCGGCAGCGACGCCGAACAGACGGTTCGCATCTCGCCGGTGCCGGTGCTGCTGGTGCGCGCGCCGGAAGGTGCAGCGTCCAGCTAGCGCGGGCGCGGGCCTAGCTCCGGCGCTCGCTGCAGCGCGGGCGGCGCGGGCTCGCGCGGTGGCGCTTCCTCCTATCGGCCGGTGATCGGAATCTCGACGCCAGCGAGCAGGCCGGCGACAGGCCGCCCGCCTTCAGGATAGTCCTGCACCGACAGGCCCAGCTGCCACTTCAGACCCGTGGCGGTCTCGCCTTCGACACCGAGCATGAGACCGGTCAGCTTGCCGGTGACCCCGTAGGCCGCATTGATAGTCTGATCGCCCATCCAGCTCATGCGGCCCCAGAACAGCCTGCCTTCGACGCGCAACTGCATCGGGTCGTCGATACGCGTCCACGCCAGACCGACGCTGTACAACTCGCCCCCGCCGCCGATCGCGGCGCCGATCGGCAACTGACCTTGGTAGTAGCCCTGCTGATAGACCGAGTGCTGATAGGCGGGCGGAGGATTCGCCGAGCGCAGGCCGAACAGGTGCGAAGGCATGGTGTCGGTGGCCTCGAAGGCCCACTCGAGGCGCTGCCCGTCGACGACCGCCTTGCGCTGCAGGCCGAAGCTGCCGAAGAGCTTGGTCGGCCAGCCACCCGCCTCGTCCTCGCCCACGAGGTGCAGGCTGCCGACCCACGTGCCGCCCCAGGCATCGGTGGCCGCGATGCGCAGATCGCTCCCGGCGATCTCGTCGCTCGGGTCCTCGTACTTCTGCGACGGATCGTCGACGTTGCTTCGGCCCCGCAAGGCGTCTCGAAACGCGACCCAGTCGTGCGGCCTGCCGGCACCGGCCCAGAGGATCGAACGGCTGACGCCGATCTCCACGTTCGGCCAGGGCTTGGTGTAGAAGCGCAAGCCGATCGTGCGGGTGCCTCGCGGGTCGTAGTGCGCCAGCCGGCCGGCCGAGATTTCGTAGCCCCAGCGTCCGATCCAGCGCAGCCACTCGGATTGCGGCACGCTGTCTTCGGCACGGCGCACGATCACGCCCGCGATCGGTGTCGCCGCGGTCGAGAGGATCGGGCTTGTCAGAAAGCCCGGGCCCCACCAGCGATCGACGGCGCCGGCGGCCACTGCCGTGTTGCCAAGCCGGGCGACGACGTAGCTGCCGTCGAGGCTGCCTTGCGGCGCATCGGGCGTGAGCGAATCGCCAACCGCGGAAAGCGTGAGCTGTCCTCCAAGGTTCGCGTTGCCGGCATAGAAGCTCAGCGCCCCGCTGGCGATTCCCTTTGTGGTGCTGCCACCATCGAGCGACGGATGACGCGCACTGTTGGCGCGCAGCGTCAGGCGTGCCGTGTCGGTGCTGCGCAGCACGGCGCGCTGGACGCGCGCCAGGGCATCGGCGTCGGCGGCGTCCAGCCGCGACGGATCGACGCCGGCCCAGGCGGCACGCAGCGCCGACGACGGCAGCGGCCAGGTGCCCAGCGGCAACTGGAGCACACCGCGATCGACGAGCCAGGCCAGATCGGAACGCAGGCCGCGATCGGACGGCGCGAGCAGCGACAGGCCGGTTTCTTCTGCGCCTGCACCGGCGATCGCGGTGCGTGCGACGAGGGCCGCGGCCAGGCCGACAGCGAAGCGGACTCTGCGTCGTCGTCCTGCATTCATCGGGGGCTGACGATAGCGGCAACGGGCCTGTCCGGCCATCCCCAAGCCCCAGACCGCCGCCAGGCTCACTCCTCGTTGGAATTGCGCGCCCGGTTCCAGGCTCATACCTCGTTGGAAAAGACTCCCAGCCGCGCCGCCGCCCTTGGTGTGGCAGGATCGCCGCTTGTCGCTCTGTCCGACTCCGCGATCAAGCACTTGGGGATCATGACGGGCTGCGAAGCCGCCCATCGTCGGTTCACTCCAAGCTCAGGGGCGCCCCGGATGCCCAAGGCTCGAGCCATCGGTTAAGGTGAGTCTCGACCTGAACACGACGACCTGATGTCGAGGTTCCATCCGACGCATCAGCCAACGACTCACCTGGAGACACCGCCGATGAGACCGTCCCGCATGCGCAAGCTCGCGTTCGATACCGCCCGCCGCACTGCGCTGGCACTGGCCGCCGCGCTGTCGCTGACGGCCGCCGCGCACGCCGCCGACAAGGTGAAAATCGGCTTCGTCAGCACGCTGTCGGGCCCGTCGTCGGCGCTCGGCATCGACATCCGCGACGGCTTCCTGCTCGCGGTCAAGCTCGGCGGCGGCAAGCTCGGCGGCCTGCCGGCCGAGGTGCTGGTCAACGACGACCAGTTCAAACCCGATGTCGCGAAACAGCAGTTCGAGAAGCTGATCAAGCGCGACAAGGTCGACTTCATGACCGGCGTCGTGTTCTCCAACATCATGCTCGCCGCGCTGCCCGAGGCGCTGGACAACAAGACGATCTACATCAGCGCGAATGCGGCGCCGTCGTCGATGGCGGGCAAGGATTGCAACCCGCTGTTCTTCGCCGCGAGCTGGCCCAACGACGCCTACCACGAGGCGGCGGGCGCCTACGCCAACCAGCGCGAACTCAAGAGCGTGTACCTGCTGGCGCCGAACTACCAAGCCGGCAAGGACTCGCTGGCCGGCTTCAAACGCATGTTCAAGGGACAGATTGCCGGCGAGACCTACACCAAGCTCGGCCAGCTCGACTATGCAGCCGAGCTGGCCGAGATACGCGCCGTGAAGCCGCAGGCGCTCTACATCTTCCTGCCCGGCGGCATGGGCATCAACTTCATCAAGCAGTTCGTCGGCGCCGGCCTGGGCAAGGACATCCAGCTCGTGCTGCCCGGCTTCTCGGCCGACCAGGACATCATCAACCCGGTCGGCGCCGCGATGGCGGGGCTGTTCAACACCGCGCACTGGTCGCCCGATTTCGCCAATCCGGCGAACCAGAAGTTCATGGCCGAGTTCCAGAAGGAGTACAAGCGCGTGCCGTCGTTGTTCGCGTCACAGGGCTACGACGCGGCGCTGCTGATCGACGCCGCTGTGCGCGACGTGAAGGGCAATCTCGCCGACCAGGAGGCGGTGCGCCATGCGCTGCGCGCGGCGAAGTTCGATTCGGTGCGCGGCGCCTTCAAGTTCAACACCAACCAGTACCCAATCCAGAACTACTACGTGCGCGTCGTCGGCTCGGACGGCAAGGGAGGGCTGATCAACAAGTCGATCGGCGGGCCGATCCTGACCAATCACGGCGACGCCTACGTTGGTGAATGCAAGATGAAGTCGTGAGCGGCCATGGCGACCGCGCTGCGCAAGCGCTGTAGCGGGCCGGGTTCATGAGCGTCCTGCTGCTCGAGCAGGCGCTCAACGGCTTGCAGTTCGGGTTGATGCTGTTCCTGCTCGCCGCCGGTTTGACGCTGGTGTTCGGCGTCATGGACATGATCAACCTCGCGCACGGTTCGCTCTACATGGTCGGCGCCTTTCTCGCCGCCTGGCTGGTGGGCCTCGCCGGCTCGTTCGTCTGGGGCGTGCTCGGCGCGATCGCGCTGACTGCTGCCTTCGGCATGCTGCTCGAGACGACGCTGCTGCGCACGCTGTACACGCGCGACCATCTGTCGCAGGTGCTGGCGACCTTCGCGCTGATCCTGATCCTCAACGACGGTGTCAAGATGGTGTTCGGCACCGATTTGCCGCTTTCCGCGCCCGACGCGCTGGCGGGCCCGGTCGAGTTGCTACCGGGCTTGCACTACCCGTCGTACCGGCTGCTGATCCTCGGCGTCGGCCTCGCGCTTGCGCTGGCAATGTACGCGCTGATCGCGAAGACACGCCTGGGCGCACTGGTGCGCGCCGGCGCGTCGAACCGCGTCATGACCGAGGCGATGGGCATCAACGTCAGACGGCTGTTCACTGCCGTCTTCGGCATCGGCGCCGCGCTGTGCGCCGTCGCGGGCGCGATGCTCGGCCCGTTGCTCGCGGTGCAGATCGGCATGGGCGAGAACATCCTGATCCTCGCCTTCGTCGTGATCGTGATCGGCGGCATCGGCTCGATCCGCGGCGCGCTGCTCGGCGCTCTGCTGGTCGGCGCGATCGACACGCTGGGTCGCACCTTGCTGCAGCATCTGCTGCGCGAGTTCCTGCCGCCGCAGTGGGCGAGCGCCGCCGGGCCGGCGTTCGCATCGATCGCGGTCTACCTGTTCATGGCGGTGGTGCTGGCGCTGCGCCCGCAAGGGCTGTTCCCGGCGCGGGACTGACGAAGCCATGGGCGATCCTGATCCGGCCGCTCGCGCCGCCACCGCGGTGCGCGATCGTGCGCGGCGCCGCGCCGCGCTGGCGCTCGCGATCCTCGCCGCGCTCGGCCTGCCGTGGGCCCTGGACGCACTCGGCGCATCCTTCTACATCAGCATGGCGGGGCGCATCCTGGTCTACGCGATCGCGGCGACCAGCCTCAACCTGGTGCTCGGCTACGGCGGCATGGTGTCGTTCGGCCACGCCGCCTTCGTCGGCCTCGGCGCCTACGTCACCGGCGTGATGGTCAGCGAAGGGCAGCTCAACGGGGGCGCGCATCTGCTGGCGACGCTCGCCGCGAGCGCGCTCGCGGCGCTCGTGATCGGCGCGATCTCGCTGCGCACGCGCGGCGTGTACTTCATCATGATCACGCTCGCGTTCGCGCAGATGCTGTACTACCTCGCGAACTCGACCAAGGGCTACGGCGGCGACGAGGGCCTGACGATCCGCGCGCGCTCGGACTTCGGCTTCGGGCTCGACCTGAAGGACGCGACGACGTTCTACTACGTCGCGCTGGCCGTGCTGGCGGCGTGCCTCGTCGCACTGGCACGCTTCGTGCCGTCGCGCCTCGGGCGCGCGGTGATCGCGATCCGCGACGATGAGCTGCGCGCCGAGGCGCTCGGCCTGCCGACGTTTCGGCTGCGGCTGGTGGTGTTCGTCGTCGCCGGCATGATCGGCGGCGTCGCCGGGCTGCTGACGGTCAACCAGCAAGGCTACGTGAGCCCGAACCTGCTGCACTGGATGCAAAGCGGCACGCTGATGGTGATGGTGATCCTGGGCGGCGTCGCGACGCTCTGGGGCGGCGTGCTCGGTGCCGCCGCGCTGCTCCTGCTTCAGGAGGGCCTGTCGGCGTACACCGTGTACTGGGAGTTCTGGACCGGCTGGGTGCTGCTGGCGGTGGTGCTGTTCGCGCGCAACGGGCTGGCGGCGCTGCTGCGGCCGGTGTCGCATCGATGACGCCGCCCGGCGCGCCGGCGCCGCTGCTCGACGTGCAGCGGCTGCACAAGCGCTTTGGCGGCCTGGTCGCGACCGACGGCGTCGACCTGCAGGTGCGCGCCGGCGAAGTGCACGCGCTGATCGGACCCAACGGCGCCGGCAAGACGACGCTGGTGGCGCAACTCGCCGGGCAGCTCGCGCCCGACAGCGGGCGCATCACTTTCGACGGCGCCGACATCACGCGCAGCAGCGCGCACGAGCGCGCGCGGCGCGGCCTGGCGCGCTCGTTCCAGATCACGCGGCTGTTCGCCAGCTTCAGCGTGCTCGAGCATCTGGCGCTCGCGCTGCAGGCGGTCGACGGGACCAGCCTGCGCGCGTGGCGGCCGGTGGCCGCCGAGCGCGACTTGTTCGAGCGTGCGCACGCGCTGCTGCCGCTGCTCGGCCTGGACGCGCTGGCCGACGCTTCCATAGCCCGGCTCGCGCACGGTCAGCGCCGCGCGCTCGAGGTCGGCATGGCAGTGGCAACCAAGCCGCGCCTCGTGCTGCTCGACGAGCCGATGGCCGGCCTCGGCCCCGACGAATCGCCGCGCATGGAGCGCCTGATCGGCCAGCTGCGCGCGCACACCACGCTGCTGCTGATCGAGCACGATGTCGACGCGGTGTTTCGCCTCGCCGACCGGGTGTCGGTGCTGGTCAGCGGGAGAATCATCGCCACCGGCCCGCCCGACGAGATCCGCCGCGACGCGCAGGTGATCGCCGCGTATCTGGGGCAGGAATGAACGCCGCCGGGCCGCCCCAAGGCGTTCGCTCCCCCTCGGGGGGACGGCGCGCAGCGCCTGGGGGGCAGGCATGAACGCCGGTCTTGCGCCGCTGCTCGAGGTGCGCGGCCTGCACACCGCCTACGGCAGCGCGCAGGTGCTGCACGGCGTCGACCTCGACGTGCGGCGCGGCGAGGCGGTCGGCCTGCTCGGACGAAACGGCATGGGCAAGACGACGCTGGTGCGCGCGATCATGGGCATCGTGCCGTCGCGCGCCGGCGCGATCCGCTTCGACGGCGAGGCGATCCTCGGCGCGCCGGCGTACGCGATCGCGCGGCGCGGCATCGCGCTCGTGCCCGAGGGGCGGCAGGTCTATGCCAACCTCAGCGTCGCCGAGCACCTGGAGGCGTTCGCGCGCCGCGGCGCGGACGGCCGCACCGACTGGAACGCGGCGCGCGTCTACGAGCTGTTCCCGCGCCTCGCCGAGCGGCGCTCCCATCTCGGCGGCCAGCTCTCGGGCGGCGAGCAGCAGATGCTCGCGATCGGCCGCGCGCTGGTAACCAACCCGCGGCTGTTGATCCTCGACGAGGCGAGCGAGGGCCTCGCGCCGCTGGTGCGCGAGGAGATCTGGCACGCGCTCGCGGCGCTGCGCGGCGCCGGGCAGGCGATCCTGGTGATCGACAAGTACCTGCAGCGCCTGATCGCGCTGGCCGACCGGCAGAACATCGTCGAGAAGGGTCGCGTCGCGTGGAGCGGCACGTCCGACGCGCTGGCGGCCGAGCCGGCGCTGTGGCACCGTTACCTGGGCGTCTGATGCAGGCGCGACTCATCGACGAGCGGCGGGCCGGCCGGCTCCGGGCGCTGAGTTACGCTCGCCGCATCGCCGTACCTCGAGCATGGAGGCCGAAGTGACTGAGAAGAAGCCGAAGCAGCGCTTGCGAGCTGGTACGGACACACCGCCGCGCGCCGAGGCGCCGGCGCCGCGTGGCACGAGCCGTACCTCGCCTGCAGCACGCGCGACCCGCGCGCAGGCGGACACCGACGCACTGGTCGACCTCGGCGCGTGCATAGACTTCCTGGCCCGCAACGGCCGTTTGCTGCGTGTGCACTCCGAGGTCGACCCAACGCACGAACTGGCCGGCATTGCGCGGCGCTTCGAGGGCGGCCCGAAGTGCGTGCTGTTCGAGCGCGTCAAGGGCAGCAACTGGCCGGTGCTGGTCGGGCTGCTGTGGAACCGCGACCTGGTCGCGAGCCTGTTCGCGATGCCGAAGGAGGAACTGCCCTACCGCATCGCCGCGGCGATCGCGCCCTGGCGCGCGGACCGGCAGGCGATGACGGGCGCGCTCGTCGAGTCGGCGCCGGCCAACGAGGTCGTCGAGCGCGAGGTCGACCTCTACAAGCTGCCGGCGCCGGTGCACGCGCTGCAAGACGGCGGGCGCTACCTCGACTCGTCGGTGATCCTCGCCCGCAATCCGGTGACCGGGGCGATCAACTCGTCGGTGCAACGAATGATGATCACCGGCCGCGATCGGCTTACCTTCCTGATCGATCCGGGCCGCCACCTCGGCGAATACGTCGAGCATGCCGAGGCGCGCGGCGAGGCGCTGCCGGTGACGATCAACAACGGCGTCGGCCTGGCGCCGTGGATCGTCTCGACACTGCCGCGCCTGGGCGACGGCAAGCCCTTCGTCGCGCATCACTTGATCGGCCGCGGCGTCGCGCTGATGCATGCACAGACGGTCGATGTGCCGGCGTATGCCGACGCGCAGTTCGTCATCGAAGCCGAGGTGCTGCCGCACGTGCGCGAGATGGAAGCGCCGTTCGCCGAGGTCACCGGCTACTACGGCCAGCGCGCGCCGCGCTGGGTCATGCGCGTGAAGGCGATCACGCGCCGGCGCGCGCCGGTCTTTCACACCGTGCTGTCGGGCCGCGAGGTCTGGAACGCGGTCGGGCTGACCGCCGAGGCGGCGATCTTCACCGCGGTGAAGGCGCATGTGGACGAGGTGCGCGCGGTCTATCTGCCGCCCGGCGGCTGCGGCTTCTACGCCGCGGTGGTGCAGGTCGAGAACACGCGCGCCGGCATCGCGCCTGAAGTGATACGCCGCACCTTCG
>CAZVNC010000003.1:0-7039 GCA_964628305.1 uncultured Ideonella sp. | reverse complement strand
CGCCGCGATCGACGTCGACTGGGCGCTGACGACGCGCTGCGATCAGGCGACCGGCCTCGTCGTGCTGCCCGGCGAAGAGGGCCACATCCTGAACCCGGTGGTCAGCATCAACCCCGACGGCAAGGGCGGAACGATCACGAAGATCGGCTTCGACGCGCTGCGGCCGCAGGGCGCGGGCTTCACGTTCGAGCGCGTGCGCTTTCGCGAGGTCGATCTCGCGCGCTACGACATCTCGGGCTGATCGGCGCAGGACGACGCGCGCCTTGCGGACCATGTCACCCGTCTGGACGGCGGCCGGATAGCGGCGCAGCGCGGCACGTCGCGAGCCGCTATATCAGCGAGCCGCGGTTGACGATGCCGCCGTCGATCGTGAACACCGTGCCGGTCGTGTACGACGAGCGATCCGAGGCAAGCAGCACCACGGTCGAGGCGATCTCCTCGACGGTTGCGGCGCGCTGGAAGGGGAAGCCCTGCTCCAACTCGCGCCAGCGCGAGGCGTCGCCGAAACGCGTTCTAGCCTCCTTCTGCATCAGGCCGACGAGGCGATCGGTCGCTACCGGGCCGGGATTGACGCCGATCACGCGTACGCCGTCCTTCGGGCTTTGGCCGCCGAGTGCGCGCGTGAACGCCATCAGCGCAGCATTGCCCGCGCCGCCTGCGATGTAACCGGCGTCGAGCGCCTCGCCGCCATTGCCGAGGATGTTGATGATCACGCCGCTGCGGCGCGCCTTCATCAGGCGGTAGAACTCGCGCGACATGTTGATGTAGCCGAACACCTTCAGGTCCCAGGCCTGCCGCCAGCGGTCCTCGTCGATCTCCTCCACCGTGCCGCGCGGAATCGATCCGGCGTTGTTGACGAGGATGTCGATCCGCGGGCACTTGGACGCCAGTTCGGCGGCGCCGCCGCGCAGCGCCAGGTCCATGGCGTGGATCTGGACGTCGACCTCGGCGAGGCCGCGCAGCTTGGCGCGCGCCGCTTCCAGGTCAGCGTGCGAGCGCGCAACCAGGTGCAGATGGCAGCCTTCTGCGGCCAGCATCTCGGCGATCGACAGGCCGATGCCCTTCGATCCGCCGGTGATGAGTGCGGTCCGCCCGGTCAATCCCATGTCCATGTGTACTCCTTCGAAGATGTCGAGACGTTCAGGGCTGCTGCTCCGGCACGTCGGATCGGCGATGGACGCGACGGCGTGGCAGAACGCGCGCTCACGGATGAACCACCTCGATCAACTGCGTCTTGCCGGCTTCGCGCGGAAGCGCACCCGGCGCCAGCCACTCGAATTGCGGCCGCACGTGAAGACGCTCGCGAAACTCGGCGACGAGCTGATCCTCCAGCGCGGCGAGATCCGACGCCTCCAGCCCTGCGTGTTCGACGCGCAATCGCAAAGGCGGCCGGACCTGCGGCCCCGGATGGTCGAGGCGGATCCGGAATGCACCCGTCAGCTGCGGGCGAAACCGCGCAATCACGGCGGCGATCGCCTGCGGATAGACGTTCACGCCCTTGACGGTCAGCATGTCGTCGCAGCGGCCGAGGATCTTGAAGCGGATGCCCGGCTTGCCGCAGACGCACGGCGAGGTCCAGACCTGAAGAGAATCGCCGAGCGCATAGCGCATGAACGGGCCGCCGCGCCAGTCGAGGAAGGTGAACACCATCTCGCCGACCGCGCCTTCAGCAAGCGCGATCGGCGTCCTGTCCTTGGGGTCGACGAGTTCGAGCAGGCAGTGGTCTTCCGACACGAAGTGCATCGCGCCGTCGACCTCGTCGGCGAGGTCGCACGAGATGCCGTGGAAAGCGTGTCCGCCGCCCGTGTGGTCATAGACCTTGGCGCCAAAGCCTTCGGCTAGCGCGTGGCGCGTGTCGGCGTTCCCGCCGCCGCCCTCGCCCGCACAGAAGAAGAAGCGCAGGCCGAGCTCGTGCGCCGGCTTGCCGGTGTGGCGCGGCGCTTCCTCGATCAGGTACTGGCCGAACGAAGGCGTGGCGACGATCGCGTGCGGGCGCGTGAGCATCACCATGTCGAGCACGCGCTTCGTGCCGCCCTCGATGCCGACCGGCACGACGCAGGCGCCGAGGTTCATGATCCCCTGCGAGAGCGGCAGACCGCCGGTGAACATGCTGAGCGAGAGGGCCTGGATCATCGTGTGGCCGGGGCGGATGCCGGCACGCCAGTATTTGCGGGCGTGCATCTCGTTGACGATCGCCACGTCGTGCGAGGTCAGCGTGTACAGCGTCGGCACGCCCGTCGTGCCCGAAGTGGCGTTGATGCGAACGATCTCTTCGGGCGGCGCGCAGCCCATCAGCGCGCTCGGGCTGCCGTGACGCTCGAGCGACTCCTGCTGCACGCGGCGATGCTCGTCCTTCGTCATCACCGGGATGCGCGCGAAGTCCTCGAAGCTCCTGATATCGCGCGGGTGCGCGCCCGCCTGCTCGAACTTGCGCCGATGGACCGGCGAGCGCTCGTGGTTGTAGAGCACTTGGCTTTGCAGCCGCTCGAGCTGCAGCGCCCGCAGCGCCTCGCGCGGCAAGGTCTCGACGGCCGGATTCCAGAGCTCGCGGCGCGGGTCGCTACTCATCGTGCGGCCCGTTGGGCGAATGCCCTGCGTCCGGCTGGCACAGCTCGACGAGCACCCCGGTGCGCGGGTCGCGGTTCAGGAAGGCAATCTGCCCGTGCGCGCCGCGCCGCGGGAAGCCGTCCATCGGCCGGGTCCCGTCTGCGGCGAGCGCGGCCAGCGCCGCGCCCAGATCGGGGACCGAGAGCGAGATGTGGTTCAGGCCGGGAACGGAGCCCATCGTCGTGCGCGCCAGCCCGGGCTCCCTTGTTGTGTACTCGAGCAACTCGATCACGATGTTGGCGGCCTGGAACTCGGCCACCTCGAGGCCGGCGTCGGGCAGGGACCGCCGCCGGAGCGCAGCACCGGGCAGCAGCCGGCTCATCGCCGCAACGGCAGGCTCGAGCGCCTCGACGACGATGCCGATGTGATCGATGGTCGGGGTGCTCATGAGCGCGCACGCAGCAACTTCGTCGCGGCGGCGTCAATCTTCATCGAGACAGGGTCGATCGCGACACCGTAGTCCCTGCGCGCCGCGTCCACGCTCAGCAAGCCGTCCTGCACATCGGCCAGCACCAGGTCCTGCGGTCGCTCGTGCGGATCGCCATAGCCGCCGCCGCCGCCGGCCGATTGCCGATAGACGCTGCCGCGCGGAATGCCGCGCACGATGGCCTTCGCCTTCGGAACGACGGTGCTGCCGTCCGGATACTCGATCGAGACGGCGTTGATGCTGCCGGGCTGGCCGCCGAACAGGCCGAAGGCGCGCGCCTCCTCCTCGATGCCGTCGCCGAACGCGATGCCGGTGACGCCCTCGCCTTCGATGACGAACTCGGTCTCCACGCCCAGGCCGCCGCGCCAGCGCCCGGCCCCGGCCGAATCGAAGGCGTACTCGTGCCGCACCAGGCGATGCGGATCGTGGATCTCGAACATCTCGTAGTCCTGGGCAAGGATGCCGCCGGCGCAGTTGATCAGGCCGATATGGTTGTAGCCGTCGGCGTTCCAGGTGCCGCCCGACCCGCCCTTGAGCGCGAGAAAGAGGATGTCGACGTAGGGCCGGTCGTGCCGCGGGTCGCGGCCGGTCACGGTGAAACCCATCATCCGGTTCCAGCCGGCCGTGACCATCTTCGGCAGCGCCTGTGCGAGGGCGCGAAAGATCGCGTCGGAGATCGGGCCGGTGATCGAGTTGCCGAAGGTCGTGGCGGCCGGGAATCGCGCGTTGAGAAACGATCCTTCCGGGTTGACGATCCTGATCGCGCGCAGCAGGCCCGCGTTGTGCGGCACGTCGGGGTTGATCAGCATCAGGAAGGTCAGCAGCAACGCCGAAGCGGTGGCCGCATAGGGCGCGTTGACGAAGCCCGGCGTCTGCGGGGAAGAGCCCGTGAAGTCGAAGGTGACCTCGTCGCCCGCCACGGTAACCGCGAGGTTGATCTTCATGCGCGAGGCATCATTCACGCCGTCGTAGAAGACCCAGCTTTCGCCGCGGTACACGCCGTCGGCGATGGCGGCGATCTCGCGCCGCACGATGCGCTCGGAGGCGGCAAAGAGATAGGCGATGCAGGCGTCGAAACGCGGGCCGTCGAAGCGCCGGAACAGCTCGTGCATGCCGCGCTCGCCGACCCGCGTTGCGCCGATCTGCGCCTTGATGTCTTCCTCGACGATGCGGTAGCGGATGTTGGCGAAGATCATCCGCCACACATCGCGCCGCAGTTCGCCGCGCTCGTGCACCTTGATCGGCGTGATGCGCAGCGCCTCCTGCCACACTTCGCGCGCCTCGGGGTTGTAGCCGCCCGACTGGGCGCCGCCGATGTCGGCCTGATGGCCCTTGCAGGCGGCCCACGCGGCGAGCACGCCATCGCGAAAGACCGGCCGGAACACCGCGACGTCGTTGTTCTGGTTGCCTCCGGAGAAGACGTCGTTGTGCAGAATGACGTCGCCCTCGTGAATGTCGTCGCCGAAGAACCGGACGATGTGCTCGCACGCGGGCTGCAGCGCAAACGCAAGGACAGGGATGTACTCGGTCTGCTCGAGCATCTGCCCCTTGGCGTCGTACAGGCCGGTGACGAAGTCGCGCGCCTCGTTGAGGATCGGCGAGCGCGTGGTGCGCAGCAGCGTCAGGCCCATCTCCTCGGTGATCGACTTCAGGCGCCGGTGCAGCACCGAGGCCTCGATTGGATCGACCTTCGCGTTCGGATCGGGGTCGGGTGTCATGGTGCAGCCTCGACAGCGTGGTCCTCGAGCACGCAGCCGCCGAAGGAATCGACGGCCAGCGTGAAGCCGGAGGGGACGAAAATGGTGGTCGTGATTCTCTCGACGATCGCCGGGCCTTCGAGCCGGTTGCCATGACGCAGGCGGTCGCCGTCGTACACGGGTGTTTCGGCGAGAGCGCCCGTCTCGGGCTGGAACACGCTGCGACTCCCCTTGCGCAATTGCGCGACGCCGGGCTCGGCCAGGGGTTCGTGCTGTGTCGCCGGCTTGCCGGTGCGGCCCAGAGCAGACAAGCGCAGGTTGACCAGTTCCACCACGGCGTCCTCTTCGCGCAGCGCGTAGCCGTAGAGCCGATCGTGCCGATCGTGGAAGGCATCGCGGATCTCGCTCCAGCGGCCGCCGCGCAGTTGCTCCTCGGTCGTCTCGACCGAGACCTCCTGATACTGCCCGAGGTAGCGCAGATCGACCGAGCAGACTAAGTGGCGATCCGAGGGTGCAATGCCTTCGGAGTCGAGCACGGTGCTTGCCTCGTCGCTCATGGCGTCGAGCAACGCCGCGAGGTGCCTGCGGTCCACGGTGGCGTCTGCGAGCACGGCGGAATAGCTGCGAACGAAATCATGTTTGAGATCGGTCTGCAGCATGCCCGAGGCGCAGAAGATCGACGCTTCGCGCGGCACGACGATGCGGCGCATGCCCAGCTCGCGAGCGATCATCGCCGCGTGAACGGCGCCCGCGCCGCCGGCGCAGATCAGCGCAAACTCGCGCGGATCCCAGCCCTTCTGCACCGAAATCTCCCGGATGGCAGAGGCCATGTTGACGTTCATCACCTGGTACATGCCGTAAGCCGCGCGAAGCGTGTCCAAGCCGAGCGGCTCGGCCACCCGCATCGCGATCGCCCGCTGCGCGGCGTCGCTGTCGAGCGCAATCGAGCCGCCGGCGAAGAAGTCCGGCGACAGGTAACCGAGCACCAGATTCGCATCGCTGCAGGTCGGCTCCACGCCACCCTTCGCGTAGCAGGCCGGGCCCGGCACGGCGCCGGCACTCTGCGGCCCCATGCGCAGCAGACCGTCGTCGATCCACGCGATCGAGCCGCCGCCGGCCCCGATGGTCGTGATCTCCATCGAGGGCAGCGCCAATGCAAAGCGGTTCACCGAACCGGTCGTCGTGATCGCGGGCCGGCCGCCCACCACCATCGCCGCGTCGAAGCTCGTGCCGCCCATGTCGACCGTGATGAAGCTGTCTTCGCGGTGCGGCTGCATCGCGGCGAGTCCCGCGGTCGGCGCGGCCGCGGGACCGGACAGCAAGGTGGAGGCCGCGAGCGCCGCCACCGCTTCCGGCGAGGTCACACCGCCGTTCGATTGCATGATGCGCAGCACGCCGCCGAAACCGTCCTGGGCAAGCCTTCGCCGCAGGTTCTTCATGTAGCGCTTCAGTACCGGGCCGACCACCGCATTGAGCACCGTCGTGCTCGTGCGTTCGTAGAAGCGGACCTGCGGCAGGACGCGGTTCGAGACCGAGAGGTACGCGTCCGGCATGCGCGCCGCGACCAGTTCCGCCGCGGCCTCCTCGTGCGCGGCGTTGGCGTAGGCGTGCATGAAGCAGATCGCCACTGCCTCGACGCCCTCGGCCTGCAGCCGAACGATCGCCGCCTCGACGTCGTCGAGCGAGATCGGCTCGAGCTCACGGCCTTCGCAATCCATCCGGCCGCGCACCGGCAGCCGCATGCGGCGCGGCACCAGCGGGCTCGGGGCGGTGACCTTGTTGTCGTAGAACGCCTCGCGCACGCCGCGCCGCATCTGGAGTGCGTCCCGAAACCCCTGCGTCGTGAGCAGCCCCGTGCGCGCGACGTTTCCGGTCAGGACCGCATTGGTGGTGACGGTCGTGCCGTGGACGATGATGTCCACTTCGCGCAGGAATTCCGTCAGCGGCAACGCCGACAACTGCGCCAGATCGCCGAGGCCGCGCAGCACCGCCTCGGAGGGATCCGCCGGCGAGGACAGCACCTTGTGCACGCGCGTCCTGCCGTCGGCATCAAGCAGCAGGTAGTCGGTGAACGTGCCGCCGACGTCGATACCAATGCGATAACCCACGTGACCCCTCGGTTCCCGGTTCAGAATGCGCGCACGATGCGACCGCTGGATCGTGGCGCGTGACAACGGCATGGTACTAGTCTTATTGTTTTGGTACCACCGCTATTTTTCCGGAACCCTATCGTGGTGACGAGACACTCTGTGAACAGCTTGCGGCGCTCGCCTGTCGCGCACACCGCCTCATTGCCGGATTCGCTGCC
>CAZVNC010000002.1:14521-21607 GCA_964628305.1 uncultured Ideonella sp. | reverse complement strand
ACCTGCCCATCGTCGAGCGCCGCCGCGACATCCCCTACGGCGAGCGCGAACGCGACTTCCAGGCCTACCGGCGCGGCCGCTACGTCGAATTCAATCTCGTCTGGGATCGCGGCACGCACTTCGGGCTCCACTCCGGTGGGCGCACCGAGGCAATCCTGATGTCGATGCCGCCGCTCGCGCGCTGGCGCTACGACTGGCAGCCCGAGCCGGGCACGGCCGAGGCGCGGCTGTACAGCGACTTCCTGCGTCCGCGCGACTGGGCCGACGAGCCCGAGGCGCGGTGAACGAACCGCAGGCAGCGGCGCAGCCTGCGGCGCCGCGCATCGGCCTGCTCGGCGGCAGTTTCGATCCGGTCCACAACGCGCACGTCGCGCTCGCGCGCAGCGCGATCGAGACGCTCGCGCTCGACGAACTGCTCTGGATTCCAACCGGCGACGCATGGCAGAAGACGCGCGCGCTGACGCCGGCCGCCCACCGGATCGCGATGCTGCGGCTCGCAATTGCGGATCGACCGCGCCAGCGTATCGAACCCTGCGAGACCCTGCGCAGCGGGCCGAGCTACACGATCGACACCGTCGTCGAGCTGCAGCGCGAGAGCCCGCAGGCGCAGTGGTGGCTGCTGCTGGGCCAGGACCAGCTCGCGAACCTGCCGACCTGGCATCGCTGGCAGGACCTGGTGGCGCGCGTGCAGCTTGCGGTCGCAAGGCGCGCCGGCGCCGCGCTGCAGCTTGCGCCTGAACTTGTGGCGGCCGGTGTGACGGTGGCCGAACTGCCATTCGCGCCGATGGAGGCTTCATCGACCGCGATCCGCGAGCGCGTCGCCGCCGGCCACAGCGTTGCCGATCTGGTGCCAGCGTCAGTGGCGCGCTATATTGAAACCCACGGCCTGTACCGTGACCCCCTCAGGAGCTGAATGGACATTCGAAAGCTGCAGCGCGCCATCGTCGATGGACTGGAAGAAGTGAAGGGCCAGAACATCGTCGTCTTCAACACCGAACATCTGTCGCCGCTCTTCGAACGCGTGATCATCGCGTCGGGCACAAGCAACCGGCAGACCAGGGCCCTCGCGGCCAGTGTGCGCGACGCGGTGAAGTCCAAGGGGTTCGGCCCATCGCGCACCGAGGGCGAGGACAACGGCGAGTGGATCATCGTCGATTGTGGCGCGGCCGTCGTGCACCTGATGCAACCGACGATCCGCGACTACTACCGTCTGGAAGAGATCTGGGGTGAGAAGCCGGTGCGGCTCAAACTCGACGGCGCACCGGCTCGCCTCGTGAAGGCGGGTGCATCCGACAGCAACCCCGCAGCCGCGACGACCAAGCCGCGCGCCCGCGCCGGCGCCGGGGCCGCCGAGCCTGCCAAGCGCAGCGCAGCGCCGCGCAAGGCCGTGACGCGGGTGGTCGGCGTCAAGCGCAGCGCGGCCGGGAGCGCCGCGGCCACGACCTCGACGCCGCGCAAGTCGCCGACCGCGAAGGCGGCTGCAAGAACGGCAGCGAAGGCGGCTGCAAAGCCGGCCGTGAAAGCCGCGAGCAAGTCTCCCGCCAGGTCCGCCCGCCGCAAGACATGAAGCTGTGGCTGGTCGCGGTCGGCCAGCGCCAGCCGGCGTGGGCCGATGCGGCGTACCTGGAATTCGCGAAGCGCTTTCCGCCCGAATTGAAGCTCGTACTCGAGGCGTGCAAGGCCGAACCGCGCAACGGGCGGAGCAGCGCGCAGTTGATGGCGGCTGAGGCGCTGCGCATCGAGGCTGCGGTGCCCAGGGGCGCGCGGCGGGTCGTGCTGGACGAAGGCGGCCAGGCAACGAACACACTGCAGCTCGCCGCGCGGCTGCGCGCCTGGATGGCCGATAGCCGCGACGTGGCGTTCGTCATAGGAGGGCCGGACGGGCTTGCACCGAGCATCAAGGCGAGCGCGGACGAAACCCTGCGCCTGTCGGAGCTGACGCTGCCGCATGCACTGGCGCGCGTGCTGCTGACCGAGGCGCTGTACCGCGCCTGGACGGTGACGACCAACCATCCCTATCACCGCGAATGAGA
Organism: uncultured Ideonella sp.; assembly: GCA_964628305.1. Classification (GTDB taxonomy): domain Bacteria; phylum Pseudomonadota; class Gammaproteobacteria; order Burkholderiales; family Burkholderiaceae_C; genus CAIKUF01. Next base: position 19,574 of record CAZVNC010000002.1, on the reverse strand, counting down.
GCGGCGACCAATCGCGCACCGCAGCACTCGATGACGCCGCGTCGCGCGCGACACGACTTCATCTACCTCGCGTCGCAGAGCGCGCGCCGACGCGCGCTGCTCGACCAGCTCGGAGTGCGCCACGAGCCGCTGCTGCCCGCGCCGGGCGAGGATGCCGAAGCGCTCGAGGCGACACGGAGGGGCGAACTGCCGGCTGCTTACGTCGAGCGCGTGACGCGCGCCAAGCTTGCAGCGGCGCGCGAGCGCCTGTTGCGCCGCGGCCTGCGCGCTGCGCCGATCCTGTGCGCGGACACCACGGTCGCACTCGGCCGGCGCATCCTCGGCAAGCCGAGCGATGCGGCCGACGCGCTGGCAACATTGGCCCTGCTTTGCGGGCGCAGCCATCGCGTGCTGACCGCGGTCGCGATCGCCGACGGGCGCAACACCCGGCTGGCGGTCAATGTGTCGAGCGTGCATTTCGCCGCCGTGCCGCGCGCCGAACTGCGGCGCTACGTCGCCAGCGGCGAGCCCTTCGGCAAGGCCGGCGCCTACGCGATCCAGAGCGGTGCGGCGCGCTGGATCGACCGCATCGCGGGCAGTCACTCCGGTATCATGGGTTTGCCCCTTTTCGAGACTGCGCTGCTGCTGCGACGCTCAGGTGTGCGGTTTTGATCGCCCGGTGGTCCAGGGTGGAACGAGCCCAGTGCGACCCGGCCGAGCCAGCTACGGGGCGGCGCCGAATCTGCATGTGACCAGGCTGCGCGACGACGACGAACGAACCAGGCGGGCGATCGCCACGCTTCCCATGCAGGACATCTTCATCAATTGGACGCCGCAGGAGACGCGCGTTGCCGTCGTCGAGAACGGCGCGGTGCAGGAGTTGCACATCGAGCGTACCGCCGCGCGCGGCCGGGTGAGCAACATCTACACCGGACGCGTCGTGCGCGTGCTGCCGGGCATGCAGTCGGCGTTCATCGATGTCGGTTTGGAGCGCGCCGCGTTCCTGCATGTGGCCGATCTTCAGCTCTTCGGCGCGGCCCGTGCGCAGGGCGGGACCGCTGCGCGCGCCGAGAACGGCGCGGCGAACGGTGCCCCGCCGCTGCCGATCGAGAAGCTCGTCTTCGAGGGCCAGACGCTGATGGTGCAGGTGCTGAAGGATCCGATCGGCAGCAAGGGCGCGCGGCTGACGACGCAGATCAGCATCGCCGGGCGGCTGCTCGTCTTCCTGCCGCAGGACGATCACATCGGCATCAGCCAGAGGATCGGCTCCTACGAGCTGCGCGAAGAACTGCGCGCGCGCATGCAGGCGCTGGTGGGCGACGGCGGGGGCGGCTTCATCCTGCGCACGAATGCCGAAGAGGCCTCCGACGCGGAACTGGCCGACGACATCCGCTACTTGCGCAAGACCTGGGCCGCGGTGCGCGAACGCAGCTTCAAGTCGCCGGCCGGCACCTTGCTGCACCAGGACCTGAGCCTCGCCGACCGCGTGCTGCGCGACCTGGTGAACGACGCCACGCAATCGGTGCGCATCGATTCGCGCGAGCAGTTCGAGCGGCTGCGTGCGTTCGGCGCCGAGTTCACGCCGACCTCGGTGCACAAGCTCGAGCACTACAGCGGCGAGCGGCCGATCTTCGATCTGCACAAGATCGACGAGGAGATCGCATTCGCGCTTGCGCGGCGCGTCGAGCTGAAGTCGGGCGGCTATCTGATCATCGACCAGACCGAGGCGCTGACGACGATCGACGTGAACACCGGCGGCTTCGTCGGCGCGCGCAACTTCGACGACACGATCTTCAAGACCAACCTCGAGGCGGCGCTGGCGATCGCGCGCCAACTGCGGCTGCGCAACCTGGGCGGCATCATCATCATCGACTTCATCGACATGGTGCGCGAGGACCATCGATTCGCCGTGCTCGCCGAGCTGCGCAAGCAGGTCGCGCGCGACCGCACGAAGACGACGGTGAGCGGCTTCACGCAGCTCGGGCTGGTCGAGATGACGAGGAAGCGCACCCGCGAGTCGCTCGCCCACATGCTGTGCGAACCGTGTCCGACCTGCGAGGGCAAGGGCCAGGTGAAGACGGCGCGCACCGTGTGCTACGAGATCCTGCGCGAGATCCTGCGCGAGGCGCGCCAGTTCAATCCGCGCGAGTTCCGGGTCGTCGCCTCGGCGACGGTCGTCGAGATGCTGCTCGACGAGGAGGGTCAGCATCTCGCCGGCCTGTCGGAGTTCATCGGCAAGCCGATCTCGCTGCAGGCCGATCCGGTCGGCTCGCCGGAGCAGTACGACATTGTTCTGATGTAGGGCTTCGCGGCGTCTCACGACGACCCACTTGCCACCCGCAAACCCGCATGAATGCTGGTGATTCCGGGTTTCGGTGGATTTTCGAGGTCTTGACGTCTCACCAAGTTCCACTCAAATTGGGTAGCTGGCTGGGTAGCTAGGCGGGTAGCTGCGATCCGGCCCACATCCGAACAATGGGGTGGACATGGCACGCGACAAAGGCCTTTTGTCGGACCTGCAACTCAGGCACTGGATCAAGGCGGGCACACCGCTGGCCAAGGCCGATGGCAACGGGCTGACCTTCACGCTTTCCACCGCCGGCGTGGCGGGCTGGATACTTCGCTATCGACACGGCGGCCGGCGCCGCGAGTTGACGATCGGCCGCTATCCCGACATCAGCCTGGCCGATGCGCGCGGCATCGCCACCATCAAGCGCGCCGACATCATGCAGGGCCGCAATCCGGCGGCCGACAAGCAGAAGGCCAAGGCCACCGCGGCGAAGGACTGGACGGTGCGCGAGCTGGTCAAGGACTACCGCGCCAAGAAGCTGGTCAGCCTGGCGCACAGCACCCAGGTCAGCTACGGCCGGCACCTCAAGCGCGTGGAGAAGAATCTCGGCGCGCTGACAGTGCGCGAGATCGAGGCGTCCGACGTGGTCGCGCTCATCGAGGCGAGCTCACTCACCTGGGGCGAGTCGAACATGCTGCTGATCACGACCAAGTGCCTGTTCACGCATGCCTGCGGCAAGCGGCTGATCGATGCCAACCCCTGCCACGGCATCATGCTGTCGGCGTTGCTCGGCGAGCGGCCGCCGAAGCGCAGGCGACTGATGCTGACGAGGGAGGAGCTGAACCTGCTGCTGAACGCCGGCATGCGCAGGCGCAACGCGCTGACCATCCGCATCCTGCTGGCCACCGCCGTGCGCAGCGCCGAGCTGTACCAGGCCCGGTGGGAGCACGTCGACCTGAACCAAGCGCAGTGGCACATCCCGAAGAGCAAGACCGGCGCGGCAATGGGCATCCCGCTGGCGCCGATCGTCGTGGATGCCAGACAGGGCGGCGACACGCATGACAGCAAGGACACCATCCGCGAGGCGATCGGCTACTGGCTCGATGCCGACAAGCCGGCGGTGCGCCGTTTCACGCCGCATGACCTCCGTAGCACGATGAAGTCGCACATGCGCGCGCTCGGCGTGCCGCGGGACATCTCGGAGATGTGCTTGAACCACAAGCTGTCCGGCGTCGAAGGGATCTACGACCGGCACACGTACTTCGAGGCGAGGCGAGAGGCGCTGGAGAAGTGGGTTGCGATTCTTGTGGCTAGGAAAACCGCTTCTGATGCCAGGCGAGCAACTCATCATCTGGCCTCAGCCGGTCTGAAGCGCGAATGGGTACGCCATGCAATGCCACCAGAGCCTGTTGGACGTACGAATCCGCCACCGCTTCACGCAAGCGCTGGCCGACGCGGATCTGAAGCGACACCGGCGTGATGGTGATGAGCCCTTGATCGAACGCCCTGTCGTAGAGCGGTGACAAACACAGACCATTTCGGGGATTCAATCGCTGCGCGGGGCTCTCTGCCCACGGCACGATGTGACTCGCAATCAGTAGCTTTGGCTCTTGTAAACCTGTGATGCAGCACCGACCCCCATAGCTGGCCAGGACCCATCGGCGAAAGCGTACTTGGTTAACGCGCGCCTTGGCGACTACTTCTCGCTCGGTGCCGATAGGCAGGCCAAGGTCACCAGAGATCGAGGCCAGTTCAGATGGATCAATGTGATCCGCTTCAGTTGCCGTGAGCCCTTCCTGCGCCGCGAAACGCTCGTACGCGTCGGAAGCCGCGTTCAACACGTTGGACCACGATGTGGTGACTTCTGCCCACACGTCACGGTCGAGCTTGGATGCCTTTGTCAGTCCCGCGCGGCCCGAGCGCGTAATGGCAGGATCTAGGCTGGCGATGTTGACCAGCTTCATGGCCACCGAACTGGGTGTGCGGCCCAGCCAGCGGGCGAGTTGCACGATACGCGGTTGGCCCCGGTGCAACTGACCAAACGGCAGTTGCATGTACAGGTGCAGGGCGGCGAGGACTTCTGCGCGTGTCCAGTTCATGGTGCAAAGACTATAGGTCGTGCCGGGTTCTGGCGGAATCGATGGCAGCGCGTCTTGCCCGCGGCGGCCTTGTACCTCGCCGCGATGGTTTCCGGGCGTGCGGCCGACCGTGCCCGGCTGGCCTGGCAGGTGGATCGAGCGATCGACCTGGAGGCTTGGCGCACCCGTCCCACGAAGTCGACCCAGCATTGATTCGATGGCTGCCTGGAATGGGTGCAAATGGGCGTCGAAATGGCTTGCCATGCCGCACGATGATCCAGACGGCCGCCATCCAGTTCACGCTCGAGATACTGGTCGTCGTCGCCGGCATCGACGAGTTAAAGGGCGCCTTGGGCACTCTTGGCACACTGGCGCCGGATCCGCTGAAGGACGACACGCAGGTGTACAAGTAGTTCGTCGAGAACAAGTCGTTCAAGCGGTTCGTCGGCGAAATGGTGTTCGCGATCACGAGCCCGTGAAGGGGCGAGTGACCAGCTGATGGCGAGTTTGGTAAAGTAAGGGAGCCTTACTTTCCGACCTGAGACCGCCATGCTCGCCAAGATCACCTCGAAGAACCAGCTCACGCTGCCCAAGAGCGTGACGCAGGCCGTCGGGCCCGCAGAGTATTTCGACGTGCAGACGCGCGACGGGCAGATCGTGCTGACGCCGGTGCGCATCCAGCGCGGCGACGCCGTGCGGGCCAAGC
>CAZVNC010000002.1:0-14511 GCA_964628305.1 uncultured Ideonella sp. | reverse complement strand
CTGTGCGCGCGCGTCATCGAGCCCGATTGCTCCCGCCAAGGCCGCAGCCAAGCCCCGCGCCAAGGTGCAGCGCAGAGCATGAGTACTCGCAGGCGCGGCGCACCATCGGCCGACCGAAGTCCCCCCCGCGGCGTGATCGACACCAACGTCGTGCTCTCGGCGCTGGTCTTCGGCAAGGGCACCACGGCGCGCCTGCGGGCCGCCTGGCACGGTGGCCACTTCTTGCCGCTGGTCAGCACCGCCACCGCGCAGGAGCTCGTGCGTGTCCTGGCCTATCCGAAGTTCCGTCTCGACGCGCAAGAGCAGCAGGAGTTGCTGGCCGACTACCTGCCCTACGCCGAGGCCGTTCGCATTCCTCAGCCACCACCGACCGTGCCACTCTGCCGAGATCCGTTCGACATTCCGTTTCTGCACCTTGCAGCCGCCGGCCGGGCCGACGCCCTGGTCACCGGAGATGCCGACCTGCTGACGTTGGCCCGCGTGGGGCGCTGTCCGATCATGACTCCCGACGCCTTCGTGAGCGGCCTGCCCCCGGCCGTGTCACCCCATGCATGACAAAGTTGCGGCTGGCGCCCGAATCGGCGCCGACGGCACGGCGCAGGCGATGACATCTGGCCAGCAGGCCACGTTGGCGGCTCGGCGCGCGGTGACGTGTGAACGAACTTGGTATGTACAGCCTGCATTGCACGAAGAAGCTGCTTGATCGCATCAAGCTATCGACCGCAACGTCGCCACCGCCGCCGACGACGGTGCTCGGCAACTGGTACGCGACGGCACTGTTCTGGAAGCCTCAGCTCGCGCTGCTCGTGAACGAAGGGACCTTGCTGCCGGTGTTGATGCCGCTGGCACCTTCCTCGACCCTGTCTGCGAGGTTCCCTGGTGAACTGGCGGTAGCGTTGGCCAGGCACGGAATCAGCCGAGCGGCCATTGACCGTGAGATGGCGGCGATGACCGAGGTCGCATTCGCGAAGACCGCCAACCGCAGCGTGCTCGGCATCATGAACGAGTTCTCGTTCCTGGCCGAGGGCTACCGCGACTACCTCGAGACCTCCGACCTGTTGGCCCTGTCGATGCGCCTGGCCGACACACCTTGCAGCCCGATCAAGTACAACAGCCCGGCGCGGCTGATCAGGGAGATCTTCGCTGATGGGTAGTTGTCGGAATTCAGCAGAACGGCGGTAAGGTGATAGAAAATCACTGCTCTATTTGCTGATCTCATACAATAATAGACGACATTTTAGTCGAGGAGCCAGCCATGTTGCTCGAGTTCCGAGTCCGCAACTTCCGTTCGATCCGCGACGAGCAGGCGCTGAGCCTCGTGGCAGCGCCGTCCGACAAGGAACTGGCCCCCACGCACTTGGCGCCCACCGGCCTGAAGGCACTGCCACATGCGGTTCGCTCGGCCGTGGTCTACGGGCCCAACGCGAGCGGCAAGAGCACGCTGCTCTCCGCGCTGAACTACCTGCGCGCGATGGTGGCGGAGTCCGCCACCGTGGTGCAGCCGGGGCAGACCTACAACGTGCAGCCATTCCGCCTGGATTCGCGCACGGTGGACCAGCCCACCGAGTTCGAGATCAGCTTTCTGGTGGACGGCGTGCGCCACCAGTACAGCTTTGCCATGACGGCACGGCGCATCGTCAGCGAGCAGCTGATGGTGTGGCGCACCAGCAAGCCGACGCAGTGGTTCAGCCGGCGGCTGGACGAGAGTGGTGAGGGCTACGAATACGAGTTCAGTGCCTATCTCACGGGCCCGCGCAAGCTGTGGCAGGAGAGCACGCGCGCGAACGCCCTGTTCCTGTCGACCGCATCGCAGCTGAACAGCGAACTGCTGGGGCCGGTCTTCCGATGGCTGGTGCAGGGCATCGTGGCGCTGCCGGCCGGTGCCATCGTCGACCATGCGTTCACGACGGCCCTGCTGGACAGCGCCGAGGGTCGCACTGCGATCCGCGACTTCCTCGCCACCGCCGACATTTCGATCGCCGATGTGCAGGCCGTGCCGCGCAAGGGGCTGCGAGGCCAGTTCCTGTTCCAGCCCGGTGGCGTGGCGCAGGCGCGGCAGGAGGAAGGCGAGTTCCTGTTCCCTGTCTTCGAGCACCGCACCGCGCACGGCGTGGCGAAGTTCGAACTGCACGAGGAATCGGAAGGAACCCAGCGGCTCTTCAGCCTGGCTGCGCCCGTGCTCGATGTGCTGAAGCACGGCCGCGTGCTGGTTGTCGACGAGCTCGATCGCAGCCTGCACACCCTGCTGGTGCGCCGTCTGATCGGCATGTTCCATGACCCGGCGCTGAACCCGGCTGGCGCCCAGCTGATCTTCAGCACGCACGACACGTCGCTGCTCGACCACACGCTGTTCCGTCGCGACCAGGTCTGGTTCACCGAGAAGGACGAGAGCCAGGCGACGCGCCTGTATCCGCTAAGTGACTTCAGCCCGCGCAAGCACGAGGCCTGGGAGCGCGGCTATCTGATGGGCCGATACGGCGCAGTGCCGATGTTCCGCGAACTTCCGGACTCGGCGGCCTCGGTGACGGCACCGCCCGCACCTGCGCAGGTGGCAGGCTCGACGGTCGCCGCCTGAGAGCCCCGCACGCGATGGGCAAGGACGATCAACCCAAGCACCGGCAGGCCGCGCGGGAGCTGCGTCGCCGCGCCGCGCAGCGGCAGCCGGCGGATCGGTTGCTGATCGTCTGCGAGGGAGCGAAGACCGAGCCGTTGTACCTGGGCGAGATCCGGCAGGCGCTGCGGCTGCCGACGGCAAACGTGCAGGTGCAGCCAGCAGCCTACGGCACGGAGCCGCTGCGCGTCGTCAACTATGCGGAGGACTTGTTCCTGCGCGGTGACCGCGCCCTGGGCATCGCTCCCCGCTGCTTCGATCGGGTCATCGCGGTGTTCGACCGCGACGAGCACCGCACCTACCACGCGGCGCTCGAGAAGGCGGCGGCCCTGGACCGGCACATGACCAACGACGAAAAGGCGAGGGTGCCTTTCGATACGGTCGTGTCGGTGCCGTGCTTCGAGCTTTGGTTGCTGCTGCACTTCGAAGACGTGCTCGCGCCGCTGCATCGTGACGAGTCGTTGCAGCGGCTGCAAGTGCACCTCCCTGGGTATGCCAAGGGGCAAAGCGGACATTGGGCAGCCACGCAGGACAGGCTCGACGCTGCGACGGCGCGCGCGTCGGCACTGGCCGCCGCTGGCCACAACGCGCACGACGGACAGGCGCCATTCACGGACATGCACTCGTTGATCGATCGGCTGCTGCATCTGAAGGAGCAGGCGCCATGAGTCCGCAAGTCCAAGCCGGGAGGCTCGCAGGACGATGACTGCTCGGGAGTCCGAAGGCTCACCGGCAAACTACTTCGATGCCCTGCTCGCTCGACTGGTCGCCATCGGCCAACCCGAGTCATGCGCCCGCGCGGAGGTGTTCGAAGCCTACCTCGATGGCAAGCCAGGCGATCGCGGCAAGAAAGCCTTCACCAGGAGGGATCGCGACGAGCTCTTCTGGTCGAGCCACGTGGTGAGTGACTGCCCGATCGATGAGTGGCGCAACGAGTCGATGATCCTGGCGCTTACTCGGTACCTCGGCCAGGAGAAGGTGTCGGCAGCGGAAGTTCTTGGTGCAATCGCCCGATCCGTGCCGGATGCGCTGATCCGTGCTGTACGGCACTCAAGGCTTGTGCTGGAGCCGCATTCAGTTCGTCGGAAAGAAGTCGATCAGGCTGCGAAGTCGAGCGAAGAGATCGCGGAGCTGTGCCGCGTACTCGACATATTCGACGGCGCCCATCGCGAGCGCATGGTGGACCTCGACCGGCGCAAGGCGGCTTTCGCCGATGTCACGGCCTTCGAAATCCTCGCTTATGCAAGCCTGTACGCCTTCGAGCACCTGATCCCGCACAGTCTCACGGCAAACCCGTCGGTTGGCTCCAATGAAGTCCGCGTCGACGGAGCGTGGGATGCCATCAATGACTTGCTGGTCTGGAAGCTTGGCCACGCAGTACCGGGGTCATTGAAGCTCGACGACGAGACCATCGCGCGTTCGCTCAGGGAGCACCTCACGCCGTTGCTGTTTCCCGAAGGGCCAAAGTCACGCCCGCCGGATCGCAGGCTGATCCAGTTCCGTGCCCTGATGGATGCGCAGATCGAGCTGAACGAGTTCCTGTCGAGAAGCATCGACGCGTTCAGCTACGACGAGGCGGTTCGGTTCAAGCGACGCGACCAACGGCTCGAGATCGTCGAGATCGACCACGCAGCAAGGGCGACCTGGCTGCGCGACGGGCGCAAGCTCGAGCGCCTGCACGGCTACTGGTTCTATCGTGCCTTCGATGCCTTCGCGAAGTCGGATGTTGCCAACAAGCGCATCGGTCGCCCCGAGAACGAGAACGACAACCGGCTGGCATTCATCCGCGCGATGCGGACCCACCTTCGGCTGCGCGAGGTGTATGGCATTTCCGAACAGGTCTCGGCCGAGACCTGCGAACCCGTGGATCTGTTCCAGGCCCTGCTGTCGCTCGAGCTGATGTCGGTGTTCTTCCTGCGAGACTTTCTGGCCGAGTTCGCCGCTCTGGCTTCTGCCAGTGGCGACTGGGTCGTTGCCCTGCGGTCCCTGGCCTTCAACGGGCTCCGCAACGACCTCCAGAATCGCTGGCCATTGACCTGGTCGGATCGAGCTTCCAAGGTGGCGAACATCACCGGTTGGACGGTCAGCGAAGCTCAGCCGCAGGGCAGCGCACGGATGGCCTCGGCCATCCTGGACTTCTGGACCTACGACGTAGCCGCCATTGCGGAGCGGCTGCAGCGCGGTGCGGCCGGCCTGAGCCCGCGGTTGTTCGAGCGACCGGTACTGAAGTTCGGATCGACGCTCGTTCAGTTGCCCTGGGTCGTTGGCACGCAGAACAACAGCACGGCCGCGATCAACAACCTTCGCAGGCTCGGCGCACGGCGGGGCGAAGCTCGCGATGAGACGCAGCGGATCGAGTTCGGTCTGGCTCGACTGCTGCAGGAGCGGGGCTTTCGGGTGCTGACGAACTGGACCCCGCCTGACGAGACCAAGGACGCTGGCGAGGTCGACGTGATCGCGATGCGCGATGGGCATCTCTTCATCCTGGAGGTCAAGTCGACGTTCCTGCGCCAATCGCAGCGGGATGCATGGCTGCACGCCACGACCACCTTGCGCAAGGCGGGGCGCCAGCTGGCGCGCAAGGTGACGGCTGTGCTGCCGGCCCTGGAGACGGATACCGCGCTGGCTGAGACACTGGCGCATCCCGGCACGCAGCCGCCCGGTCAGGTGCACGTCTGGATTGTCGACACGTCCATCGAGTCCGACCACCAGCGCTTCGCGGGCTTTCTAAAGGTCTCACTCGAGGAGGTGCTCATCGCACTGCGCGATGACCGCCATCTGCTTGACGATCCGGATGGTTTGGTGTCTGGAAGGTTCACTCTCGACGAAGATGCCGAGGAGCATGGGCGCGAGCGTCGTGGCACGCTCTATCCCGATGGGTTCAATGCGGCGCGATTCGTCGAGGTTATCGAGACCGAGGCCGTATGGGCGACGATGTGATGGCAGCGGCGTTGGCCTGGATGGGTGGCGAGGCGCGTGTTCAGTGCGCTGTTCGGCCGTGACATCGACCATGGGTTACGCTACCCGGGTCGGGCACCGCGCGACGCGTCTGGATCGACCCAGCGCGTCGCAAGTCGTCCAGGGAGAGCCCGCCGAGTGCGGGTAGCCAGAGGGGTAGCCCGGTGCCACCGTCGAAGAAAGATGCCTCGTAAACCAATGATTCGTATGGACTTTCTTGCGATGCATCCTCAATACGACATCGTCTTGCTGTAGCGCGGTCTTCGACCCCGGGCCCGCAACTTCGGCTGCTACATTTCGCGCCATGATCGAAAGCAACGAACTGGCGGGCCGCCACATCGTGCTCGGCCTCTCAGGCGGCATCGCCTGCTACAAGGCGGCGGAGTTGACGCGCCGGCTCGTGAAGGCGGGGGCGACGGTGCAGGTCGTGATGACGGACGCGGCGATGCAGTTCATCACGCCGGTGACGATGCAGGCACTGTCGGATCGCGCCGTCGTCACGAGCCAGTGGGACGCGCGCGAGACCAACAACATGGCGCACATCAACCTGTCGCGCGGGGCCGACGCGATCGTCGTCGCACCGGCAAGCGCGGACTTCATCGCCAAGCTCGCGCACGGCGCGGCCGACGACGTGCTCAGCCTGCTGTGCATCGCGCGGCCGATCGAGCGCTGCCCGCTGCTGGTGGCGCCGGCGATGAACCGCGAGATGTGGGCGCACCCGGCGACGCAGCGCAACGCGGCGCAGGTGCGGGCCGACGGTGCGCTGCTGCTCGGCCCGGACAGCGGCGATCAGGCCTGCGGCGAAGTCGGCGACGGGCGGATGCTCGAACCGCAGGACTTGCTGGACGAACTGATCGCGTTCTTCCAGCCCAAGTGCCTCGTCGGGCGGCGCGTGCTGATCACCGCCGGCCCGACCTTCGAGCCGGTCGATCCGGTGCGCGGCATCACGAACCTGTCGAGCGGCAAGATGGGCTTCGCGATCGCGCGCGCCGCGGCCGAGGCGGGCGCCGCCGTCACCCTCGTCGCCGGTCCGGTCCACCTGCCGACGCCGCGCGGCGTGCGGCGGATCGACGTGACGACGGCGCAGCAGATGCACGCTGCGGTGGTGCCGCTGGCGCCGCGCCACGGCGTCTTTATCGCGACCGCGGCGGTCGCCGATTGGCGTCCCGCCACCGCATCGGAGCGCAAGATGAAGAAGCGCTCGGGCGAGCCCGCACCGGCCGTCGAGATGGTCGAGAACCCGGACATCCTGGCCGAAGTCGCACGCCTCGCCGATGCGCCGTATTGCGTCGGCTTCGCGGCCGAGAGTCACGACCTGATCGAGAATGCGCGTGCCAAGCGCCTTCGCAAGGGCGTGCCGCTGATCGTCGCCAACGTCGGCCCGGCAACGTTCGGGCGCGACGACAACGCGCTGACGCTGGTCGATGCACAAGGCGAGCGCGAACTGCCGCGCGCCGACAAGTTGACGCTCGCCCGCGCCTTGATCGCCGAACTTGCCAAGCGTCTGCCGCCGTTTGCCGCATGACGGTGATCGACGTCAAGGTGCTCGACGCGCGCATGGCAGCCGAACTGCCGGCCTATGCGACACCGGGCAGCGCCGGGCTCGACCTGCGCGCCTGCCTCGATGCGCCGCTCGTCCTCGAGCCCGGTCAGACGCAACTGATCCCGACCGGCCTGGCGATCCACATCGGCGACGCCGGTCTGGCGGCGATGATCCTGCCGCGCTCGGGGCTCGGCCACAAGCACGGCATCGTGCTCGGCAACCTCGTCGGGCTGATCGATTCGGACTATCAGGGCCCGCTGATGGTGAGCTGCTGGAACCGCGGCGCGAGCGCGTTCACGATCCAGCCGATGGAGCGCATCGCGCAACTCGTCGTCGTGCCGGTGGTGCAGGCGGCGTTTCGGCGCGTGCAGACGTTCGACGCGTCCGACCGCGGCAGCGGCGGCTTCGGCTCGACCGGCGCCTTCTGATCGGCGCAATCAACGGCGCGGCGCGCCGTTCGTGCGGCTCGCCTGGACCGCAAACGGCATCTCGCCGACGCTGCCGCGCTCGATCTCCGTCTCGCTTGCGGCGCGCACGCCGCGCACCGTCAGATCGAGCCGCAGCGCGATGCCGGCGAGCGGATGGTTGCCATCGAGCACGACATGCTCCGGATAGACCTCGGTCACGGTGTAGATCGTGTCGGCGGCGATGGACTGGGTCTTGCAGCCTGCGGGAAGGGTATCGAAGCGCATGCCGACCTCGACCTCCGCCGGAAACAGCGATCGCTGCTCGAAGAACACGAGCTGCGCGTCGTAGTCGCCGAAGGCATGCTCGGGCTCGAGTTGCATGCGCGCTCGAAAGCCGGCTTCCTGCCCGGCGATTTCCTCTTCGATCCGGGCGAGCAGATCGTCGCCGCCGTAGAAGAATTCGACCGGCTCCTCGAGATCGTCGATCAGGTTGCCGAGCGTGTCTTCGAGCCGCCAACTGAGCGTGACGACGCAGGGCGCGGCGATATTCATCACGCAATGATCGCATAGGCGAACCTCCGCCGCCGGGCGCGGCGGCACAATCCCGCGATGCAGATCGACGCCCCGACCCCGCTCCTCGGCGGGCTTGCGCCCGAGCGCTTCATGCGCCGCCATTGGCACAAGCAGCCGCTGCTCGTGCGCCAGGCGATCCCCGGCCTGAGCCCGCCGCTGAATCGTGCCGGACTGTTCGCGCTGGCGCAAAGTGACGAGGTGGAGTCGCGCCTGCTCGTGCGCAGCGGAGCCGAATGGCGATTGCGCCACGGCCCGATTTCAAGGCGCGCGCTACCGCCGCTCTCCAGACCGGGCTGGACGCTGCTGCTGCAGGGTGCTGATCTGCACGTCGACGCGGCGCGCGCGCTGCTCGACCGCTTTCGATTCGTTCCAGATGCAAGGATCGACGATCTGATGATTTCGTACGCCAGCGACGGCGGCGGGGTCGGCCCGCACGTCGATTCGTATGACGTCTTTCTGCTCCAGGCGAACGGCCGGCGGCGCTGGCAGCTTGCACGCCGCTACGACCCGAGCCTGCGGCCTGGCCTGCCGCTCGCGATCCTGCGTCAATTCCAACCGGAACAGGAATGGGTGCTCGAGCCCGGTGACATGCTGTACCTGCCGCCGGGCTGGGCCCACGACGGCGTGGCGATCGGCGGCGATTGCGTGACGTGCTCGATAGGCATGCGCTCGCCGCGGCGCGAGGCGCTCGCGCGCGAGGTGCTGCAGCGTGCGCTCGACGAGACCGAGGCGCCCGAGCGCGACGTGCTCTATCGCGACCCGGGCCAGGGCGCGACGTCTGAGCCGGGGCGCATTCCGCCTGCGCTCGGCGCCTTCGCGAACATCGCGATCGCGCGCATGGCGGGCGACGCGCGGGCGATGGCGTGCGCGCTCGGCGAGGTGTTGAGCGAGCCGAAGCCGAATGTCCGCTTCGATCCGAGCCCGGCGCTCGAGCTTGGGCGGGGCGTTCGGCTCGACCGCCGCAGCCGCATGCTCTACGACGATGAGCGCATCTACCTGAACGGTGAGTCCTACCTCGCGGCCGGACGCGATGCGCGCACGATGCGTACCCTGGCCGATCGCCGCGAACTCGGCGCAGCGGCGATCGCGCGCTCGAGCGCCGCGGCGCGCACCTTGCTCGACGCCTGGATGCAAGCCGGTTGGATGCACACCATTGGCGAGGACAAACAGAGATCATGACCACCACGAATCGAATCGACGGACGCAGGGCATTCGAGGATGCCGTGCGCGAAGCGTTCGCCGCAGCGGCAACCGAAGGCTGGCGCGAACTCGTCTTGTGCGATCCCGACTTCGCGAACTGGCCGCTGGGCGAACGCGTGGTGGTCGACAGCCTCACGCGGTGGATCGGCGGCAATCGCCGCCTGACGCTCATCGCGCTGCACTACGACGAGGTGGCAAGGCGACATCCGCGCTGGGTTCGCTGGCGCGCGCTTTGGGCGCACGCGGTGACGTGCCGCGCGGCGACCGAGATCACGACCGACGACATGCCGTCACTTCTGCTTGCGCCGGGAGCGTTGACGCTGCGACTGGACGACCCGCTTCGCTTTCTTGGGCGCGTCTCGAGCGACCCGGCTGATGCCGTGCTTACCCGCGAGAAGATTGACGCTATTTTGCAACAGTCGGTCGAAGCGCTGCCGGTGACGATGCTCGGTTTATAGGGAATTTCCCTTGGCGCAGTATACTTTCGGGCTGGAAGCAGCACAGCTTCGTGCATCGCGCTGCGGTCCCTGAATGGTGGATCTCGATAGTTCAACCGATCTCCATCCCCAGTCCCCAAGCACGACCGGTAAACAATTCTTTGATTTTTGAATGAGGATGAATATGAAGACATCGCTCCTGTTGGCCTCCCTGGTCGCTGCTGTGGCCCTGACGGCCTGCGGCAAGAAGGAAGAAGCTGCGCCTGCACCGGCGCCTGCCGCCGCGCCGGCGCCTGTCGCGGAAGCCGCCTCGGCCGTGGTCGACGCCGCCGCTTCCGGCGCCGCCGACGTGACTGCTGCCGCTGCCTCGGCAGTTGATGCCACTGCAAGCGCTGCCGGCAACGCCGTTGACGCCGCTGCCGCTGCTGCCGCTGCGGCCGCTGGCAAGGCAGTTGACGCCGCCGCGTCGGAAATGAAGAAGTAATCGTCGAGAATCGGCAGCGGGCGGGCGAGAGTTCGGCTCCCTCCCGCTTCGCGTCTCGCGCCAAAGCCGCCTTCGGGCGGCTTTGCATTTGGTGGGCTTGCGGCGGCTGAGGCTCAGTCCAACGCAAGCCACGGCGTTCCGGTCCGCTGCGTCGCGACGACAACGTCGTCCGGCTGCGCGCCGCAGGCCGCGCCGAGCGCTTCGGCGGCGAGGCGGGGTGTGTTGTTCTGTTCGCTCAGATGCGCCGCGACGACATGGCGCAGAGCCGCGTGCTGGCTGGACGCCAGGATCTGCGCCGCCGTATCGTTGGCCAGGTGGCCGAGGGACCCGCCGATGCGTGCCTTCAGCGATGCCGGGTAGCGCGAGCGCGCAAGCAGGTCGCGGTCGTGGTTGCATTCGATCGCAAGGGCGTCACAGCGTTTCAGATGCGCCAGCAAGTGCGTCGTGCAGGTTCCGGCGTCGGTCAGGATGCCGAGTCGTCGCACGCCGTCGCCGCAACTCAGTTGCAGCGGCTCCTGCGCGTCGTGCGGCACGGTGAAAGGACGCAGTTCGAGATCGCCGACCGCGATCGCTTCGCCGTCGCGCGCGAAGCGCAGCAGATCGTCGGGCCGTGCAGCCTCGCCGAGCGCATTCCAGGTGCCGCGGCTCATCCAGAGCGGAATGCGCCTGCGGCGCGACAGTGCGAGTGCGCTGCCGATGTGATCGCCGTGTTCGTGGGTGACGAAGATCGCATCGAGTTGCTCGCCGGACAGACCCGCGCGAGCCAGACGCAGGTCGAGTTCGCGCAGCGAGAAGCCGCAGTCCACGAGGACGCGGCTCGCGGCCGCGCCGCTTCCCGCCTCAATGACCCAAGCGTTGCCTGCGCTGCCGCTGCCCAGGCTGCAAAAGCGCATCGCGCTATTTCAGTTCATTGAGCAGCATGTCGACGATGCTGCGCCCGGCATCGCCGGTGGCCGGCAGCCCCTCGCCGTCGAGCACGGTGACGAGGCTCGTCTTGCCGTCGGTCTTGACCGTCACCCGGTAGCGCACTGGCTTAGCCGCCGCATCCTTGCCGCTCGTGAAGAGCTTGGTGAAGAAGTTCGGCTCGGCCTGGCCGGCCGTCTTCGGATCGACGTAGCGCACGAAGTAGATGCCCTGCGCGCGATCCCGGTCCTCGACCGTGAAGCCGCTGCGGTCGAGGGCGATGCCGACACGCCGCCAGGCGCGGTCGAAGCTGTCGTCGACCTGCAGCGTCGGTGTCGCGGCGCCGGCAACCATGCGCGCGCGGGGCGGCGGCGGCGCAACGCTCGTGACCAGCGCGGCAGCGTTGGTCGGTGCCGAGGCGCTCGCCGCCTGCGGCAGCGGCTTGGCGGTGAGCTTGAGCAACAGCCGGCCGAGCATTTCGGCCTCCATCTGCGGATCGGGAGGCTGCGGCTGCCAGACGGTGTTGGTCCGGTCGACCGTGTCGTAGACCTCGACCATGCTGCGCATCGTGATGAAGACGTCCGAGCCGCCGGTCGGATTGCGTTCGACGCGGGTGCGGAACTTGTCGCGCTCGCCGGTCGAGTAGGCCGAGTCGAACACCTTGCCAATCGTTCCGCGGATGATGTCCTGCGGGATCTTGGCGCGGTTCTCGGCCCAGTCGGTTTCCATCACGCCGGCTTCGGGCAGGTCGACCGTCAGTGCCAAGCCGCGCTCCTGCCAGAACGTGCGCAGCTGTGGCCAGAGCTGATCGGGCGGCAGCGGGGTGTACAACCAGCGGTCGTTGCCCAGGCGTTCGATGCGCGTGCCTTCGACCTCGTTGACGGCCACCTCCTTGGTCTTCGCGCCGCCGCCCAGGGCCGCCGCGGGCGCGTTGCTCTGCAGCGCGTTGGCGCTGACGGCGGCACCCTGGGGTGCGTAGCGCGGGTCGCGCGACAACTGGGTCAGGTCGGGAGGAACGTCGAGCGGCGCCGTCTTGTTGCCCTGCGTGCGGTAGTCGACGCTGTCGCCGCTGACGAGCTGATCGTACGAACTGCAGCCCGCAAGCACGAGCGCGATCGACAGGCACAGCGACCGTACGGAGTTGGGAAGGGTCACGTTCTGAGTCTCCGAAATGGCAGGCGCCGAGCGCCGCAACGAATGGGGCGCAGCCCGCCGGGCCGGCGCAAAGATGACGCCACTACAGGACGCCGGCTTCGCGCATCGCCTGCTCGACGCGCGCCTGGCCGGCTGCGCCAAGCGGCGTGATCGGCAGGCGCATCGCGTTGGCACCACGGCCGAGCCGCGACAGCGCCCACTTGGTCGGCGCCGGGCTCGGCTCGCAAAAGAGTGCGCCGTGCAACGCCAGCAGCCGCATGTGAATCTGGGTCGCCTCGCGCACCCGGCCTTCGACCGCCGCGATGCACAGGTCGTGCATCGCGCGCGGCGCGATATTCGCCGTCACGCTGACGTTGCCCTGGCCGCCGAGCAGCATCAGCGCGATCGCGGTGCCGTCGTCACCCGAGTAGACGGCAAAGCCGGGCGGCGCGTGCTTGATCAGCCAGGCGGCGCGCTCGATGTCGCCGCTCGCCTCCTTGATGCCGACGATGCCGGGAAGCTGCGCCAGCCGCAGCGCCGTTTCGGGCAGCATGTCGGCCACCGTGCGGCCCGGCACGTTGTAGAGCACCGTCGGCAGGTCGCAGGATTCGGCGATCGCCTTGAAGTGCTGGTAGATGCCTTCCTGCGACGGCTTGTTGTAGTAGGGCACGACCGAGAGCGCGCAATCGGCGCCGACCTTGGCCGCGTAGCGGGAATGCTCGATCGCCTCGGCGGTCGAGTTCGCGCCGGTGCCGGCCATGACCGGAATCCTTCCGCGCGCATGCTCGACGGCGACGCGGATCACCTCCCAGTGCTCGTCGACGGTGATGGTCGGCGACTCGCCGGTCGTGCCGACGACGCCGATGCAATCGGTGCCTTCGGCAATGTGCCAGTCGATCAGCGCGCGCAGCGCGTCATGGTCGATGCTGCCGTCCTCGCGCATCGGCGTGACGAGCGCGACGATGCTGCCAACAATCGGATTCATTCGGATTCCTCGGAATCGGGCGATTTTAGCTGCGCCGCCGCACCCGTCCCGGCGCTACAAGGGGTAGCGCGTCACCGGCGCGGCGCCGCCTTCGCGCACCGCGGCAATGCGTTGCACGAATCGCTGCGGCTCGGCGGCGATGAAGCCGTCCTCGTAGCCGATCACTCGCAGCCCGCTTGCCGCGCGCAACAGTTCGCCGGGCGCGAGCAGGAAGTCGGGATTCGCTGGCCTGCCAATCGTCTCGTTGCCGCGCGCGAAGGTCTCGTATATCAGCACGCCGCGTTCGGCGACGCTGGCGACGATCGTCGGCAGCAGCGCGCGCCAGAGATAGTTCGTGACGACGACGGCGTCGAATCGCCGGCCGGCAAGCGGCCATGGCTGCTCTTCGATGTCGGCCTCGATCAGTTCGACGTCGGGCAGCGAACGCAGCGCCGCGAGCGCCGGCGCGTCACGATCGATCGCCGTGACGAGCGCGCCGCGCGCCGCAAACCACCGCACGTGGCGCCCCGATCCGCAGGCGACGTCGAGCACGCGCGCACCGCCCGGCACGAGCGCCGACCAGCGCTGCACCCAGGGCGAGGCCGCGGGCGACGTCATGGGTTGCTAGAAGCAGGCCCAGATCTGCGTCGCGAGCGATAACATCATGTCCGGACGCAGGTAGAGCGCGAACACCGCGGCCAGCGCGACGACCGCAAGCGTCCAGAGAGCGCCGCGCAGCAGGGGCCGTCGTGTCGTCATGCCGCCGCCAGCGCCGGCCGCGCGATCGCCGCTTCGCGCACCGGCAGGTTGATGAGCGCGGCAAACACGCCGAGCGCGACGGCGATCCACCACACGAGGTCGTAGCTGCCGGTCGTGTCGTAGAGCTTGCCGCCGAGCCAGACGCCGACGAAGCTGCCGATCTGGTGGCTCAGGAACACGAAGCCGCTCAGCATCGAGAGATACTTGACGCCGAAGATCTGCGCCACGATGGCGTTCGTCGGCGGCACCGTCGACAACCACAGAAAGCCGATCACCGATGCGAACACGTAGACGCTGGCCGGCGTCAGCGGCGCGAGCACGAAGACGGCGATCGCGACCGCGCGCAGCAGGTAGATCGCGGCCAGGATGTAGCGCTTGGGCAAGCGCTCGCCGAGCGATCCGGCGATGTAGGTGCCGAACACGTTGAAGAGGCCGATCAACGCCAGCGCGTAGGCGGCGACCTCCGGCCCGAGGCCGTTGTCTTTCAGGTAGCTCGGCAGGTGCACGCCGATGAAGACGACCTGGAAGCCGCAGACGA
>CAZVNC010000001.1:0-31199 GCA_964628305.1 uncultured Ideonella sp. | reverse complement strand
TGGCGGTGAACATGCAGACCTCGTTCATGCACCCGCCTTTCGGCTTTGCGCTGTTCTACCTGCGGTCGGTTGCTGACAAGTCGATCAAGACCGCCGACATCTATCGCGGCGCGATACCGTTCGTGATCATTCAGTTGGTGATGGTGGGGCTGGTGATCGCGTTTCCGGGGCTCGTGACCGGCAACCTGGAGAAGCACAAGGAGGTCGATCTGGACAAGGTCCGCATCGAGGTACCGCACCAGGCCGACGACCCCGACCACTCCCTTGATCCCTTCGGCGCACCAGCCGATCCGGCTGCGTCCCCTGGTGGGAAGACGCGTTGACCCGATGGACCTTGACGCGACATGAAGCCGGATCCAGCAAGCGCCGATGGCAGCGACACCGTGAACCACGACCCGATGGACGATCGGAAGCAGGGCATAGGCGCGCGCATGCCGCGCAAGGAAGACGCGCGGCTGATGCGCGGCCGCGGCCAGTATGTATCGGACATGCTGCTGCCGGGTCAGCAGGAGGTGGCGTTCCTGCGCAGCCCGATCGCGCATGGCCGCATCGTCGCCATAGCCAAGCCGTCCGGATCGGAAGGTCGGGTGTTCGTAAATGACGATCTGGAAGGCCTGAAGCCGATCGTCGCAACCTCGACGCTGCCAAGCTATCAGGTCTCGGAGCATCACGCGCTCGCATCGGGCAAGGTGCGCTTCGTCGGCGAGCCGGTCGCGATGTGCGTCGCGCCCACACGCGCGATGGCCGAGGATCTTGCCGAGGAGATCGATCTGCGCATCGAGCCGCTTCCGGCGCTGGTCGACGCGCACCGCGCGCTCGCCGAGCCCGGCGTGCGCGTGCACGACGAATGGCGCGACAACCTCTTTCTCTCGCTCGCCTACGACAACAGTTTCGACGAGCAGGCAGCGCGCGCGACGCGGATTGTGCGGCGCGAGATCTCGCTCGCGCGCCAGGCGATGAATCCGATGGAAGGCAAGGCCATCGTCGCCTACTGGGACGAGCGCGCCGACCAGTTGATCGTCTACAGCTCGACGCAGGTGCCGCACATGATCCGCGTCGGCCTGGCGCAGTGCCTGGGGATCGAGGAGCGCAAGCTGCGCATCATCGCGCCCGACGTCGGCGGCGCGTTCGGCTACAAGTGCGTGCTCCAGCCCGAAGAGCTTTGCGTCGCGTGGCTCGCACTGCGCTATCGCACGCCGTTTCGCTACGTCGAGGACCGGCGCGAGCACCTGGTCGCGGCGGCGAACACGCGCCAGCACCACTACCGGCTCGCGGCGCACGTCGACGATCGCGGCCGGCTGCTCGCGCTCGACGCCGAGATCACGATCGACGGCGGCGCGTACTCGAACTGGCCGTTCACCGTCGGCCTCGAGCCCGGGCAGGCGACCGGCAACCTGCCCGGCCCCTACGCGATCGCCGGCTATCGCGCCAAGACGTGGTGCGTCGCGACGAACAAGCCCGGCTTCCTGCCGTATCGCGGCGTCGCGCGCACCGGCGTGTGCTTCGCGATCGAATTGCTGATCGACGCCATCGCGCGCGAGGTCGGCCGCGAGCCGTGGCAGGTGCGCGCCGAGAACCTGATCCGGCCCGAGCAGATGCCCTACAACAACGTGGCGCGCAAGCACTACGACAGCGGCGACTATCCGCGCAGCCTCGAATGGGTGGTCGATGCGATCGGCCTCGATGCGGTGCGCGAGCGCCAGCGCCGCGGCGAGAACGACGGCAGGCTGATCGGCGTCGGCTTCGCGAGCTACTGCGAGCAGTCGGCGCACGGCACATCGGTGTTCGCGTCGTGGGGCCTGCCGCTCGTTCCGGGCTACGACCAGGCGACGGTGCGCGTGACGCCCGACGGCGGACTGGAACTCTGCGTCGGCGTGCACTCGCACGGCCAGGGCATGGAGACGACGCTGGCGCAGGTCGCTCACCAGGTGCTTGGCGTCGACGTCGCACGCATCCGCGTCGTGCATGGCGACACCGGAACGACGCCATTCTCGACCGGAACCTACGCGTCGCGCAGCATCGTGATGGCCGGAGGCGCGGTCGCCGAGGCCTGCGAGGCGCTCGTGCCGCGGCTGCTGCGCATCGGCGCGGCGCTGCTCGGCTGCGGCGAGCAGGAGGCTCGCTTCGAATCGGGGCGGGTCGTGGGGCCGGCGGGCGAGGTATCGATTCGCGATGTTGCACAGGCCTGGTTCGTGCGGCCCGAGCGGCTGCCCAAGGACGTCGATCGCGGCGGCCTGGAGGTCAGCGTCTCGCACCGGCCCAAGATCGACACCGGCGTGTTCAGCTACGCGTCGCACGCGGTGGTCGTCGCCGTGGATCCGCGCACCGGGTCGGTCGAGCTGCTCGACTACGTGATCAGCGAGGACTGCGGCACGATGGTCAACCCGATGATCGTCGAAGGGCAGACGATTGGCGGCGTGGTGCAGGGCATCGGCACCGCCCTCTACGAGGAGTCGCCCTACGACGCGAACGGCCAGCCGCTCGCGTCGACGCTGATGGACTACATCATGCCGGGCGCGACCGAGTCGCCGCCGATCCGGATCCACCACTCCGAGACACCGTCGCCGTACACTAAGTTCGGCATCAAGGGCATGGGTGAAGGCGGTGCGATCGCGCCCCCGGCAGCGATCTTCAACGCCGTCAACGACGCGCTGCGCGGCCGCGCCGCCGAGTTGTCGCAGACACCGTTGACTCCGGCGCGGCTCCTTGCGGCGATGGCAGCCGGCCCTGCGGCGCCGGGAGCCGGATCGTGAAGCCGGCGCGTTTCGACTATATGAAGGCGCGCTCGATCGCCGAGGCGCTCGACGCGCTGGGAGACGCCGAGGTCGAATCAAAGGTTGTCGCCGGCGGGCAGTCGCTCGGGCCGATGCTCAACCTGCGCCTGGTGCGTCCGGCGCGGCTGATCGACATTTCGGCGATCGACGCGCTGACCAAAGTCGACGAGGCCGACGCCGCCGTGCGCATCGGCGCCTGCACGACGCACGCCTGGTTCGAGGATCGCGCGAACGCGATCTCCGGCCTTGAGCCGCTCGCCCACGCGGCGCGCGGCATCGCCTACCGCGCGATTCGCAACCGCGGCACGGTCGGCGGCAGCCTCGCGCATGCCGACCCGGCGGGCGACTGGCCGCTGATCGCAGCGACCTGGGGCGCCAGCATCGAGATTCAGGGCCGCTCGGGGACAAGGCGCGTCGCCGCCGATGCGTTCATGTCGGGCGCCTATGTCACGGCGCTCCAGCCCGCGGAGTTGCTCACCGCGGTGCACTGGCCCCGGCTGTCGGCGCAGGCGCGGTGGTCCTATCGCAAGTTCTGCCGCAAACCGGGCGAGTTCGCCGAGGCTGCCGTCGCGGTGCTGCTCGATCCGCCGCGACGCGTCGCCCGGGTTTTCATCGGCACGCCCGCCGGCCGGCCGACGGCGCTTGCCGGGCTGGCCGGCGACATCGCGCGCAACGGACGCGAGGCGCTGAGCGAAGAGCAACTCGACCTCGCCTGCCGCCCCGCGCTGCACGGCGCCCCACCGGCGCGGCAGCAGGCCTGCCGGGCGATGCTGCGCCGTGCCCTCGAGGACATCCTGGCATGAACAGCCGCGTACTCGTTCATCTGACCGTCAACGGCCAAGCGATGGAGGCCGGCGTCGAGCCGCGAACCAGCCTGGCGGACTGCCTGCGGGAACAGTTCCGCCTTACCGGCACGCACGTCGCCTGCGAGCAGGGCGTCTGCGGCGCGTGCACCGTGCTCGTCAACGGCCGGCCGGTGCGCTCGTGCCTCACCTGGGCGGCGTCGTGCGAGGGAGCCGACGTGCGCACGATCGAAGGCTTCGAGACCGACGAGACGATGCAGCGGCTGCGCGAAGCCTTCTCGCGCGAGCACGCGCTGCAATGCGGTTTTTGCACGCCTGGCATGCTGATCACGTCACGCGACATCGTGCAGCGCCTGCCCGGTTGCGACGAGACGCGCCTGCGCCACGAGCTGAGCGGCAACCTGTGCCGCTGCACCGGCTACGCCGGGATCATTCGCGCGGTGCGTTCGGTCAACGGACCAGAGAAGCCTGTCGCAGTCGCCCCGCCCGCGCCGCCGCTGGCGCGCTTCGAGCCCGAGCAGGCGAGCGCAGCCGAGAGCGCGTTGGCTGCGCGCGTCGACACTGCCGTCGCCGACGAGCCCGGAGCGATGATCACCGAGGCGATCGTCGTGCGCAGCTGCGACGCCGCGCGCCTTTGGGAACTGCTCGCCGACGTCGGCGCCGCCGCGACCTGCCTGCCTGGGGCTCGCGTCGACCGCCTCGAAGGCGAGACCATTCACGGCGCGGTCGGCATCGCGTTCGGACCGATCAAGGCCGAGTTCGTCGGCGAGGGCACCGTCAGCCGCGATGACGCGGCGCGCCGCGCGGTGATCCGCGGCGCGGCGACCGACGCCCGCTCGAGGACGACCGCCAACGCGACGGTGAGCTACCGCGTCGAGGCCGTGGCGAACGAGGCGGACGCAGCGCGGCTCGTGATCGGGATGGACTACGAAGTCCAGGGGCCGCTCGCCCAGTTCTCGCGCTCCGACCTGGTGCGTTCGCTGGTGAGCCAGATCGTGCGCGACTTCGGGTGCAATCTCGAGGCGCGCGCCAGCGGGCGAGAGGTGACGGCAGGCACGAGCCTGAGCGCGTTCGCGCTGGTGTGGCGTTGGCTAATCGGCCGCCTGAAGGCGCTCTTCGGGGTACGCGAGTCGTAGACTGCGGAACATCACCCAACCTTGATTGCACGAACATGAGCAAGCCTTCGCTACGACGCAAGAGCGCGGCCGACATCAGCGCCGTCCGCCGAGCCCAGGCGAAGGCGGATCAGAATGCGTTTCGCATGCGCGAGCACACCTCGCTCTGGGCGCGCCCGGGGTTCCTCGTCCGACGCCTGCACCAGATCCATGTCTCGATGTTCATGGAGGTGCTCGAGGAGTACGGCATGACGCCGGTGCAGTACGGCCTGATGAGCATCCTCGTCGACATGCCGGGGCTGGATCAGTTCTCGGTCGCCGAGGAACTCGGCATCGACCGGGCCAACGTCCACGATGTGTTGAAGCGCCTCGAGTCGCGCAAGCTTGTCGCCCGCGTCGTCGATCCGCACAACAGGCGCCGCAAGCTCTGCCTGGCCAGCCGCGAGGGGGCCGAACTCGTCGCCCGTATCTACCCGCGCATGCAGGAGGCGCAGAAGCGCCTCCTCGCGCCGCTGGATGAGGGCGAGCGGACGATGTTCATGCAACTGCTGCATGACCTGGTCGAAGCGAACAACGTGTACGGCCGAACGGCGTTGCGTCCGCAAGGTCAAAGGCTCTCCGGATCGAACGCCGACTCCAAGCAACTTGTCTGACCCCACCACGAAAGGATCTCCAATGCACATGTCGAAGCTCACTGCCTCCATCGCCGCTGCGGCTGCAATTGCGATCTTTCCCGGTGCTGCACACGCGCAGAGCTGGGACATGCCAACGCCGTACGCGCCGACCAACTTCCACACCCAGAACATCGACCGCTTCGCAGCCGGGGTCAAGCAGGCGACCGGCGGCAAGTTCGTCCTGAAGGTTCATTCGGGGGCGTCGCTGTACAAGATGCCGGAGATCAAGCGCGCCGTCCAGACCGGGCAGGTGCCGATCGGCGAGGTGCTGATGGTCACGCTCGTCAACGAGAATCCGCTCTACGCCGTCGATGGCCTGCCGTTTCTGGCGACGAGCTACGCCGACGCGAAGAAGCTCTGGACCGTGCAGCGGCCGTATATCGAGAAGGCGCTCGACGCGCAGGGCATGCGCCTGCTGTTTGCCGTGCCATGGCCTCCGCAGGGCCTGATCACCGCGAAGGAGGTGCAGTCGGCCGCCGATCTGGAAGGCCTGAACTTCCGCGCCTACGACAAACAGACTTCCCGTATCGGCGAGCTCGTCAAGGCGCGCCCGGTCACGATCCAGGCCGCCGAGGTGGCGCAGGCGCTCGCGACTGGCAAGATCAACTCGCTGATGTCGTCGGCGCAGTCAGCCGTCGACTACAAGGCCTGGGAGTCGCTGAAGTACTTCTACGATGTGCAGGCCTGGCTGCCCAAGAACATGGTGATCGTCAACAAGGCCGCGTTCAATGCGCTCGACAAGGCGACCCAGGACGCGGTGCTTGCCGAGGCGAAGAAGGCCGAGGAGGCGGGCTGGGCGGCGAGCGAGCAAGTCGCCGACGCGACGAAGAAGGTGCTCTCCGAGCACGGCATGAAAGTTCTGCCGCCTTCACCCAAGCTCGCTGCCGACTTCAACCAGATCGGCAAGCAACTCGTCGACGAATGGCTCGCCACGGCGGGGCCGGACGGCAAGGCGCTGGTCGAGGCCTACCGGAAGTAGACGCGGATCGATACATCGGCGAATCGCCAGGGGGCCTGCAGGATGAACGCCGTGCTGCGCTTGATCATCGGGGCATCCGCCTTTCTGGGCGCGCTCAGCTTCGTCGCCATCGAGGTGATGATCCTGTACCAGCTCGGCGGGCAGTTCGCGCCCTACATCCCGCGCTCGGCCGATGAGTTCGCGGGCTACTTCATGGGTGCCTCGGCCTTCCTCGCGCTGGCCTACACGTTCGTGAACGACGAACACATCCGGGTCACGCTGGTCCTGGAGCACGTGTCGCCTTCGGTGCGCAGCGTACTGGAGCGCGTCGCGGTAACGATCGCCGCGGCGCTGGGCGGCTATCTGGCCTGGCACTTCTGCAAGCTCGCCTGGGTATCTTGGCAGCTCGACGAGCGCAGCTCGGGCTTGATCGCACTGCCGATTTGGATTCCGCAAGGGGCGATGGCGTTCGGTGCAGTCGCCTTCTTCGCAGCGGTCGCCGAGCGTGCCGTGCGCGTCTGGGGCGGGGCGGCGGTCCAAGCGCAGCATGGAGATGTGGAGGTGGGCCGTGCCGACCGCTGAACTTCAGGGGCCGCTGCTCGCGGCTGCGATCATCGGTGCGATGTTCCTGCTGCTGGGCATCGGGGTCTGGATCGGGCTTGCGCTGCTGGGCGTGGGCCTGGTCGCGACCTTGATGTACTCGACGCGCATGCCCGGCGAAGCGATGGCGACGACGATCTTCGGGTCGCTCACGAGTTGGACGCTGACCTCGCTGCCGCTGTTCATCTGGATGGGCGAGATCCTGTTTCGATCCCGGATCTCTGAGTACATGTTTCGCGGCTTGGCGCCATGGATGGCGCCTTTGCCCGGCCGGCTGATGCAGGTCAACGTCGTCGGCTCCGCGATCTTCGCGGCCATCTCTGGCTCGTCGGCGGCGACCTGCGCGACGATAGGAAAGATGACGATGCCGGAGCTGAACAAGCGCGGCTATCCGATCGAGATGGTCGTCGGCTCGCTGGCGGGCGCCGGCACTCTGGGGCTGCTGATACCGCCGTCGATCATCATGATCGTCTACGGCGTGACGGCCGACGTGTCGATCAACAAGCTCTTCATCGCCGGCGTGATTCCAGGGCTGCTGCTGGCCGCACTGTTCATGGCCTATGTCGGCGCCTGGTCGATCATCAATGCCGACCGCATCCCGGTAAACGACCTGCGGGTGAGTTTTCTGGGCAAACTCAAGGCCAGCGCCGACCTCGTGCCGACGGTCCTGCTGATCGTTGCCGTACTGGGCTCGATCTATGCCGGCATCGCCACGGCGACCGAATCCGCAGCGGTCGGCGTGCTCGGCGCGTTGATTCTGTCGGTCGTGCAGGGCGGATTCAGTTGGCGAACCTTTGTCGCCACGGTGATGGGTGCGATGAAGACAACGACCATGATCATGCTGATTCTGGCTGGATCGTCGTTCCTCACGATCGCGATGGGATTCACCGGTATCCCGATGGCGCTCGCGGAGTGGGTTGGGCAACTGGGGCTGTCGCAGGGACAGCTGCTGCTTGCGATCACCCTGCTCTACCTCGTTCTCGGCTGCCTGCTCGACGGTATTTCGATGGTGCTACTGACGATGGCCGTCCTGTTGCCGATGGTGACCGCGGCGCAGTTCGATCTGCTGTGGTTCGGCATCTACGTCGTGATCGTCGTCGAGATGGCACAGGTCACGCCGCCGGTCGGCTTCAACCTCTTCGTGCTGCAGAGCATGACGAAGCGCGACATCGGCTTCGTCACGAAAGCCGCCTTTCCGTTTTTCGTGATCCTCCTGCTGTTCGTCGGAGTGATCTATCTGTTTCCCGAGCTCGTGACCTGGCTGCCGGACCAGATGGCGATCAAGCGATGAGCTTTGCGCTCCGGGTTGACCGGCGCGCCAATCGTTCGTATACTAACAATTGAGTGAGCGGGGTGACGCCGTACCGTCACGCAGAACGACCAACCTTCCTAGGAGATTGCAGACATGGCAAACCTGGCTCTCGAATTCTGTGGTGTCAAGTTCAAGAACCCGGTCGTCATCGCATCGATCGAGACGACCAACAGCCCCGAGGTGATCCGCGAGTGCGTCGACGCCGGCGCCGGCGGCATGATCATCAAAACATTGACCGACATCGAGGACATGGCGCGGCTGACGCAGAACTCGAAGTACGCGATCCTCAACGAGAAGAACGAGCCGATCAAGGGCAAGGTCAACAAGAACTTCGTCTTCTATAGCCGCTCCGGCTATTCGTCCACACCGTTGCGGGAGTGGATACCGTACCTCAAGGATCTGCAGAAGTACGCCGCGGATCGTGGCTCGCACCTGATCGGTAGCGCAGGCGGCAAGACCGTACAGAGCTGGGTCGACATCTGCCGCACGATCGAGGACTGCGGCCTGCCAATGGTCGAACTCAACTTCGGCTGCCCGCACCCGGCAATGATGCCCGGCACCCACGGCGGCAGCATGATCGGGCAGGTGCCCGATGTGGCCGCCGAGATCACGCGGCGGGTCTGCGAGGCGGTGAAGATTCCGGTCATCATCAAGCTCACACCAGACCAGTCTCCGGTGCTCGAGGTCGCGCGCGCAGTGAAGGCGGCCGGAGCCTCGGCAGTGACCGCGACCAACAGGTACACCGGCTTCTCGATCGACATCGAAACCGGCTCGCCGCGGCTCGGCGGCCCGGCCGGCATCGGCGGGGTCTGGGCCAAGCCGCTCTCGCTGCGCTGGGTCCACCGCATCTACACCGAGCTCGGCATCCCGATCACCGGCTCGAACGGCGTCTACGACCACCGCGACATCGTCGAGTTCATCATGGCCGGCGCGCCGCTGGTGCAGGTGGGCTCGGTGCTGATGCTCAAGGGCATCAAGTTCCTGCCCAAGATCATCGACGGCCTGGACGCCTTCATGGACGACCACGGCTACGATGACATCGAATCGATGCTCGGCATCGCGTCGCGCCGCTCGGTGAAGGACTACGGCGAGCAGTTCCGCAAGGACCGCATGCACGTCGAGGTTAGGGACGCCACCTGCAAGAACCCGACCTGCACGATCTGCATCCAGACCTGCTTCTACGACGCGCTGCGCCAGGCCGAGGACGCCACGGTGGGCGAGCTGTACCACAACTGCATCGGCTGCGAGCTGTGCACCCAGACTTGTCCGTTCGATTCGATCCACATGTACGGCAACACGGCCGAGCAGCAAGCCTCGGGCGACTATTACCAGATCCCCGAGAGCGTGTTCGAAACGGACAAGTTCGAGAAAGGATTCGTGCGCGGCATCAGCCTCGCCCGGGTCAAGGACTGATCACAACCGAGAAAGGAGAGTTTGAAATGGCCGTCAACAGACTGCATCGCGAGTTCTATCAGGTCGACATGGAATCGGGCTGGGAGACCCCTGCCGGCTTCCCGCCCGGCGTTCAGCAGAAGATCATCTCTGGTACGCTGGATCGCGAGAATCGGCGCGGCGGGCACACGCGGCTGCTGCGCTGGGCGCCAGGTTCGTTCACCACCGAGAAGATCATCCACGACTACTGGGAAGAGGTCTTCATCGTGAGCGGCGACCTCTGGGTCAGCAGCGAAGTGGACGGCACCGGGGGCGAGAAGTTCGCCGCTAACACGTACGCAGTCAGGCCGCCGGGCGTCTGGCACGGTCCGTTCCGCTCCGAAGGCGGAGCGCTGCTGATCGAGATGCACTACTACGATCCGCAGTGAAGGAAACGACGAGGCACGATATGGGCGAGCCACTGACGCTGAAGGCCGCTGCACGTGCGCTGGCGCGCGGCGAAACAACCAGTCGTGCACTCGTCGAAGACAGCCTGGATCGGATGCTCGATCCCGCGGGCGAAGGGGCACGCGCGTTCATCGGCGTATTCGCCGACGGCGCGCGCGCTAGCGCGGGTGCGTTTGATCGGCTCAGGGCGGCGGGCGCCGCGCCGAGCCCGTATGCCGGCATTCCGATCTCGATCAAGGACTTGTTCGACGTCGCCGGACAGGAGACGCGTGCCGGGTCTCGCGTGTTGGCCGGACGTCCCCATGCCACAGTCGACGCCCCTGCCGTCGCCCGGCTGCGGGCGGCCGGATTCGTGATCGTCGGCCGCACGAACATGACCGAATTCGCCTACTCCGGCCTCGGCATCAACGCGCACTACGGCACGCCGCGCAACCCCTGGCAGCGCGAGCAAGGCCGAATCCCCGGCGGTTCATCGTCCGGCGCCGCGGTCGGGGTTGCCGACGGCATGGTGCCCTTCGGATTGGGCAGCGACACCGGTGGCTCCTGCCGCATTCCCGCTGCGCTGTGTGGCATCACAGGCTTCAAACCGACGGCCCGGCGCGTCCCTCGCGAGGGTGCGGTGCCCTTGTCATCGAGCCTCGATTCGATCGGACCGCTTGCCAATTCGGTGGCTTGTTGCGCAGCGATCGACGCCATCATTGCGGACGCGAGTGCACAAGACGCCGAGCAGGCGCGTTCCGCGCCTGATCTGCCGGGCCTTCGTGCCGGTCTGATCGGCGCCTACGCGACGGATGGAATGGACGATGAGGTCGCCGGCGCTTTCGAGAGAGCGCTGAGCGAGCTTTCCGGCGCCGGTGTGCAATTGAAGGAAGCGTCGCTGCCCGAGTTGCAGCAGATCCCACGCATCAATTCGAAGGGCGGGCTGGTCGGCGCCGAGGCATACGCCTGGCATCGGCCTTTGCTGGACCAGCGTTCCGAGCTGTACGACCCGTGGGTTCTTCAGAGATTCGATGCCGGGCGTTCGCAGTGTGCCGCCGACTACATCGATGTTCTCGAAGCGCGCCGGCGCATGCACGACATCGTGCACCCGAAGATGCGCGCATTCGATGTGCTGCTCTGCCCGACCGTGCCCATCGTCGCGCCCCGACTCGACGAGCTCGAGCAATCCGAGGTCAGCAACAAGACCAATCTGCTCGTGCTGCGCAATCCGGCGTTCGTCAACTTTCTCGACGGCTGTGCAATCTCGATTCCGATTCATCGCCGTGGCGATCCACCGGTTGGCCTGATGCTGATCGGCGCCCCGGGTCAGGACCGGCGTCTGCTGGCGATTGCCGAGCAGGCCGAGGCGGCACTCCAGGCTCTGCGCAGATGATCTTTGGCGAGAGGTCGCGTTGTACCTCTCGCGCCTCGCCCTTCTACTCGGCTTCGACGATCGGAAGGATCGCCACGTCGTAGGCGTGCCCGATGCGCCGCTCGAAGACCGGATCGACCAACGCGAACTCGAAGCGCTCGGCGGGCCGGATGCCGCCGATCGCGGCGAGCGTGCCGCAGAACATCAGCGATCCTTCGCCGAAGGGTCCGTAGTCGCGCTCGAAGAGCGAAATCAGCTCTCGAGGACTGCGCATCGACGCGACAGCGCCATCCTGATAGATGCTGCTGCGACCATCAATCTTCACTTCGGAATGCAGTTGCAATCGATCCCAGTGCGCCTCCACCTCCGACAGTAGCCACAATTGCGGCGCCACCGGCTTGTCGCACATCTGCTTGGACACCGTGATGCCGTAGGTCTCGACCTTTCGATCGGTGTGATCGGACCCGACGCCAATCCACAACTGCCCGTGAGCATTGACGATCACGAACTCGGCCTCGCCCGACGAGTCCCCACCAACCGCCTCGATGCGGTCCGCCGTCGTGATCCGGCGCGCTCCGACGCGGTAGAACATCGGCGTGTGCTTAGGCCGCGGCACGCCAATCTTCTCGAGTTCGACGATGTGGTGCTCCATGGCCGCCACATCGCGCGCGGTCCAACCGGCGATGACGGCGCGCGCGATCGTGGTCGTGCGATGCGCGGTCTCGCGCTGGGTGATGAAGTCGAAATCCAGCGTGTGCAGATCACTCATCCGAAGCTCCTTTAGCTTGATTGATAGTATACTAACTATAGCGCAACATGTCTCGTCACGAACTTGGGACATTCCCCGAACATCCATTGTCGGCAGTCTTCGGCAAGAAGACCGCAGATGGCGTCGAGCACCCACCTGATCGGCGTCATCTACTGCGAATCCGGCACCTCGATTCGGGCGCTGCGAACACGCGTGGCGCGTACCACCTCAGTTTGAAGGAGTCTCTGCGATGACCGCAAAATTGGCTGGCAGCCTGGTCGTGGAATGCCTGATCGCGCAAGGCGTCGAGGTCGCTTTCGGCGTGCCCGGCGAGAGCTATCTGCCAGTACTCGAAGGCTTCCACGAACACTGCGACATGATCCGCTTCATCACCTGCCGCCAGGAAGGCGGCGCAGCGTTCATGGCCGAAGCGCACGG
Organism: uncultured Ideonella sp.; assembly: GCA_964628305.1. Lineage (GTDB taxonomy): Bacteria > Pseudomonadota > Gammaproteobacteria > Burkholderiales > Burkholderiaceae_C > CAIKUF01. The sequence continues at coordinate 18,587 of CAZVNC010000001.1, read as the reverse complement.
CAAACTCACCGGACGCCCGGGCGTGTGCCTCGTCACGCGGGGGCCGGGGGCGACAAATGCGGCGATCGGCGTCCACACGGCGTTCCAGGACTCCACCCCGATGGTGCTGCTCGTCGGCGACGTCGGCGCTGACTTCCGACACCGCGAGGCGTTCCAGGAGATCGAGTACACGTCGATGTTCGGCCCGAGCACCACGGGGCTGGCCAAGCGCGTCGAACGGATCGACGATGCCACGCGAATCCCGGAGTACATCTCCCGCGCCTTTGCCACCGCGATGAACGGTCGCCCCGGGCCCGTGGTTCTGGTGCTGCCGGAGGACATGCTGCACCAGCACGTCGACGCAAAGCCACTCCCCCGCGCGGAGGTCTCGCAAGCCGGGTTGGCCCCATCCGCAGTGCGAGAGTTGGGTGCCTTGCTGCAGGCGGCCGAACGCCCGCTCGTGATCGCAGGCGGGCGCTGGAGCCCTGACGGTGCACGCGCGCTGCAGGCGTTCGCCGAGGCGTGGCAGCTGCCGGTGGGCAATGCGTTTCGCTTTCAGGACATCTTCGACAACCATCACGCGCTGTATGCAGGCGACGTCGGCATCGGCATCAATCCGAAACTCGCCCGGACCATCCGCGACTGCGACCTCGTGATCGCGATCGGTGCCCGACTCGGTGAGATGACGACCAGCGGCTACTCCTTGCTGACGGTGCCGCAGCCGTCTCAAAAGCTGGTGCACATCCATCCCTGTGCCGACGAGTTGCACCGCGTCTATCGGGCTGACCTCGCGATCTGTGCAACCGCCGACGCGGCGGCACACTCGTTGCAGGACTTGGTGCCACCGACTGCAGTGCGATGGGCGACCTGGGCCCAGGCGGTGCATGCGGACTACGATGCCAATCTGATGCCGGAGGCCTTACCCGGGTTGGACCCGACGAGCGAAGGCTCCGTCGACATGCCCGCGATCGTCGCCGAGCTGCAGCGCCAACTGCCTGCCGACGCGGTGTTGACGAACGGTGCCGGCAACTTTGCAAGCTGGACGCACCGCTACTTCCGCTATCACGGTTTGGCAAAGGGCCACAAGACACAGCTTGCGCCAACCAATGGTGCGATGGGGTACGGCATTCCGGCCGCGGTCGCGGCGAACCTGACGACGGGAAGGGTCGCGTTCACGATCAGCGGCGATGGCGACTTCCTGATGAACGGGCAGGAACTGGCAACCGCGGCTCAGCACGGCGCCAAGTTGATCGTCCTGCTGCTCAACAACGGGATGTACGGCACGATTCGAATGCATCAGGAGCGCGAGTATCCGCAGCGCGTCAGCGGCACGACGCTGATCAATCCGGACTTCTGCGCGTTGGCGCGTGCCTACGGCATGCATGCGGAGCCGGTGAAGGACGCTGCCGAGTTCAAGGAAGCGTTGCGCGCCGCACTCGGCAGGGAACAAGGAACGCTCATCGAGATCAAGCTCTCCCCCGAAGTGATCTCGACGCGTGTGACGTTGGGTGCGATCACGCAACAGGCCCTGCAACGCACCAGGTTCAGCTAGAGCCGAAGATGCGGGCCGCACCCATCGAGCCGTTTCATGTTGATCCTTGCGCTGCCGGATCGAGACTCGGCCGTCGCGCCTACCCGGCCGCCCGCGACAACGCGGCGGATTTGATTGAACTCGAATAGCGCTCTGATTTATGCGGCATGGGCAGCCGTCGCGGGCGTATTGATTCCCGTGATGGCGGCCTTGCAAGGAACACTCGGACGGGCGATCCAGTCGCCACTCCATGCATCGCTGATCGCGGTCGGGATGTCCATCATCACTGTCGGTATCGCCTTCGCTGCGATCCGACCGGCGATGCCGGCGGGTCAACTGCTGACGACGGTCCCGCCGCTGGCCTGGGTCGGCGGGATGGCGATGGGCTTTTACGCCATCAGCGCCACCGTCCTCGCACCGCGCTTCGGCGTTGGCAATTTCGTGATGTGCGCGGTGGTTGCCCAGCTCGTTGCATCCACCGTGATAGACCAGTTCGGCCTGTTTGGCGCGCCATTGCAACCAGTGGACCTGAAACGGCTGATCGGGCTGATCCTGCTTGGCGCCGGTGCGGTGCTGGTCGCGCTGCGCTAGTCCTCAAGCCTCACCGTTGCGCGACTGGCGATGAAAGCGCCGCCCGAGCGCGACCGTCACCATCACCGCAACGGCGAAGACGATCGTCATCGGATCGATAGCTTCGCCGAGCAGCGGCACCGCGAAGGCGATCGCGAAGAACGGCTGCAGCACCTGGACCTGACTGACGAGCACGGCGCCGCCCAGATGGAGCGCGCGATACCAGGCGAAGAATGCGGCCCACATCGAGAACAGACCGACGTAGATGAAGCCGGCCCACGCGGACGGCGCGACCGGCGTCGCGGGCCACGTCAATGCGGCGGCCGGCAGGCTGAGCGGCAGCATGAGTATCGTCACCCAGCAGATCACGCGTTCGGCGCCCAGGACCGGCGTCAGGCGCGCACCGGCGACATAGCCGATGGACGCCGCGGCCACCGCGCCGACGAGCCAGATGTCGGCATGGGTCGGCACATAGGACTGGCCGGATTGCGCCGCCTTCAGCATCGCGAAGATCACAACGAGCCCCGTCCCTGCGACCGCGCTCGCCCAGAAGCCGAATGGCGCGCGCTGGCGCAGCATCCACGCCGCGGCGACCGCCGTCGCAAGCGGCAGCAGCGCGGTGACGACCGCTGCGTGGCTCGCGCTGACCGAGCGCAACGCGAACGCGAGCAACAGCGGATAGCCGATCGCGTTGCCGAGCGCGGCAAGCGCCAGATCGGGCCAATGCGCGCGCGCCGGGATGCGCGAGCGCGTCGCGAGCAGGAAGGTCGCCGACAGCGTCGCGGCGAACACTGCACGCCCGAAGGTGACGAACCACGGCGAAAGCTGCGGCGCCGCGGCCGACCCGATCGCAAGCCTTGTCATCGGCAGCGTGAGGCCGAACAAGGCCATTGCGAGCATGCCCAGCCAGAGCCCGAGTGCGGAGGATTTCGGCTGCCATCTCTGCACCATCGGTCACGGATTGGACGGCGCGGCGCGCACCCGCGCCACCTCGGCCTCCAGATTCGTCCAGCGCGGCTTGCCGGGCGCGAAGCGCTGGCGCATGAAGTCGGCCAACTCAGCAAGCTGGCGGTCGCTGTAGGCCGCGCCAAAGGCCGGCATGAAGCCGAGTTCGATCGACGCCGGCTCGAGGTGCCCTTCGAGGATCACGCGCAGCAGATTGTCGGGGCGGTCCGCGTGCAGGTTGCTGTTCAACGCGAGCGGCACGTTCGCGCCGAGCAATTGCGGGCCGTCGCCGTCGTGGTGGCAGCCGGCGCACGCCGTATCGAACATGCGCTGCGCCGGTCCGGCAAGCATCGCCGCACCGGCCTGCGCCGTCGCCACCGCGGCCGCCGCTGCACTCGCCGCCTGCGCGTCTGTCAGCGGCGGGTTGAACGACGCCAGGTAGTGCGCCATCGCGCGGATGTCGGCGTCGGGCAGCGCGGAGAACTCGCGCACCACCGGCGCCATCGGGCCGGACGCGACGCCGTGCAGCGCGCTGTGCCCGACGCGCAGGTAGTCGAACAGCGACTGCTCGGTCCACGGCACCGGGGCGCGCGTCGCCGACGTGAGCGCCGGTGCCTCCCAGCCCTTGACGAACGCGCCGCCGAGATACGCCTTGCCTTCGCGCTCGGCGCCAAACGCGTTGCGCTCGGTGTGGCAGGCGCCGCAGTGCCCGAGCCCGTCGACGAGGTAGGCGCCGCGGTTCCACTGTGCAGAGCGCACCGGGTCGGTCTGCGCAACCGCCTTCGGGTCGTGGAACAAGGCATTCCAGAACGCCAGCAGCGGACGCATGCCGAACGGGAATGCAAGCTTTGTCTCGGGCACCGCAGCGCGCACCGCGGGCTGCACCATCAGATACGCGTAGAGCGCCATCAGATCGTCGTCGCTCACCTTCGCGAACGCGGTGTACGGAAACGCGGGGTACAGCAGATGGCCGTCGCGCGAGACGCCTTCGCGCATCGCGCGCTGGAACGCGCTGAACGACCAGGCGCCGATGCCGGTGTCGGCGTCGGGCGTCAGGTTCGTCGAGTAGACGGTGCCGAACGGCGTCGGCATCGCGAGGCCGCCGGCGTTGACCGCACCGCCGGGCGCCGTGTGGCAGGTCGCGCAGTTGCCGGCCGCGGCGAGCACCCGGCCGCGCTCGATCGCGTCAGCAGCGTAGACCGAGGTGTCGATGCGCGACACCGGCGCGATCGCCGGCCTCCAACCGAAGGCCGCCGCCGCGACACCGGCGACGCTTGCCGCGAGCGCCAGGCCCTTCGCCCACCAGGACCGCCGCCGCGGCCATGACGCATCGGCCGGCGTCGGATGGCCGACGGCTTCCACCGGCGGCGCCGCCGGCGCAGGCAACGGGTTGATTGCCGCCCGGACGACCTCGGCAGTGAACGGCGGATGGCGAAATCGCACCCCGGTCGCATCGAAGATCGCGTTCGCGATCGCCGCCGTGCCCGGCACCGACGACGACTCGCCGGCACCGAGCGGCGGCTCGCTCTGGCGCGGCATGATGTGGACCTCGATCGTCGGCAGATCAGCGAAACCGAGGATCGGGTAGCTGCCCCACTCGCGATTGACGATCGCCGAGGTCGCCGGATCGACCTCCACGCGCTCCTTCAGCGCGCGGCTCGTCGTCTGCACGACGTTGCCCTGCACCTGGTGGCGCACGCCGGCCGGGTTGACGACCTGCCCCGAATCGTGGCCGACGACGATCCGGCTGACGTGCACCTCGCCGGTGTTGCGATCGACCTCGACGTCGGCGACCCAGGCCGTCCACGCGGCGCCGAACCCCGGCCACTTGCTGTGCATGTAGCGCGCGTACGCGACGCCCTGCCCGCGCAGCCGGTCGCCGCTCGACTCCATTTGTTGCGGGCCGGTGTGCGCCACCCAGCCGGCACGTTCGGCGGTGCTGCGCAGCACGTCGATCGCGCGCGGGTCCGTCAGATGGCGCAGCCGGAACTGGACCGGATCGACGCCCGCCGCAGTCGCCAGCTCGTCGACATAGGACTCGTGGGCGAACGAGTTCGGCAGCGCCGACACGCCGCGCAGCCACGACGCGCGAAGAATCGGCGCCATGTCGTTGATCGTGACGCGCAGATTGGGCACTTCATACGGCGGCCGCGCGGTGCGGTCGCCCATCGCGAACGCCTGCGCCAGCGGCTCGATCGTGCGCGTCAGCAGCAATGCCAGCGTCGGCGCCGCGTTCGACGGGTACGAGGTCGCGAAGTCATAGGCCGCCATCGCCCCGCCAGCGTCGAGTGCGCCGCGCACCGTCATCAGTTGCGCCGCGCCCTTCGGCTCCCAGAGGTTCTCCTGCTCGCGGCTCAGTTGCACGCGAACCGGGGCCCGCACCGCGCGCGACAGCAGCGCGGCATCGGCGCAGACGTCGTCGGCGCTGTTGCGGCCGTAGCAGCCGGAGGCCTCCATCCGGATGACCTCGACATCGACGTCGGGCAGTTGCATCAACTTCGACAGGTCGGCGCGCAGCACGTGCGGGTTCTGGCTTCCGGTCCAGACCGTCAGCGCCGGATGCGAATCGCCGCCATGCCACTGCGCGACGCCGCACGACGGGCCGATCGAGGCGTGCATCTGGTAGGGCCAGACGTATTCGCGGTGCAATGCGTGCGCCGCGGTCGAAAGCGCCGCATCCACATCGCCGTCGTCGACCACCTGGCGCGCAACCGCCGGGTTGTCGCGCAAGGCGCGGGCCGGATCGTCGAGCGACGGAAACCCGGGCCACGCGCGCCAGACCACCTTCAGTGCAAGCGCGGCGGCCTCGGCCTGCTCTTCGCGCTCGGCGACGACGCCGACGAAGTCCCGGATCACGACCACGGCGCGCACCCCCGGGATGTGCGCGATCGAGGATTCATCGACCGATTCGAGCGTGTTGCCGATGAAGTCGCCGTGGTCCGCGCCGGCATACGGCGGGCGCACGACGCGCCCGTGCAGCATGCCGGGCAGCCGCTTGTCGTGCACGAAGACGAGTTCGCCGGCGACCTTCGCCGCAATGTCGACGCGCGGCGCCGACTGGCCGACGACCCGGTACTGCTGCACCGGCTTGACAGCGATCTCGGGGTCGAGCATCAGATGCAGCCGCTCGCCGCGCACCAGATCGGCGTAGCCGATGTGGCGCTGCCCGTGGTTGATGACGCCGCGTTCGACGACGAGTTCGGCCGCTGCGGCGCCAAGCGCGTCGGCGGCGCGCGCGAGCAGGAACGCACGCGCCTGCGCCGCCGCCTGGCGCAGCGGCACGGCGGTGATCTGGATCGACGCGCTCGCGATCGTCGGCCCCTGGTTCGGCGCCATCGCGGTGTCGCCGAGCACCATGTCCACCTGCCCCGGTTCGACATCGAGTTCCTCGGCGATGATCTGCGCGAGCGCGGTGCGGATGCCGGTGCCGAGGTCGACGTGGCCGTTGAGCCCCGTGACCCGGCCGTCGTCCCAGACCGCAAGCAGGATCTCGACGCCCTCGTCCGGATTGGGCGGGATCATCGGCGGCTGGCCCGGCGCCTGCGGCTGCGCCTCGGGCGGCTCGCGCATCACGACGAGCGCGCCGGAGGCCTGCAGGAAGTCGCGCCGCGTACGCAGCATGCGCGCGGCGCTCACGCCGATCCTTTCGCCGCACGCGCGGTCAATTCGGCCGCCCGCAGCGCGGCAGCGATGATCTCGACGTGCGTGCCGCAACGGCAGAGATTCGCCGACAGCGCCTGGCGCACCTGCTGCTCGGTCGGCTGCGGCGTGCGCGCGAGCAGCGCGACCGTCATCATCAGCATGCCGTTCAGGCAATAACCGCATTGCGCGGCCTGGGCGTCGATGAAGGCCTTCTGCACCGGATGCAGTCCGCGTTCGTCAGCCAGCCCTTCGAGCGTCGTCACCGAGCGGCCGGCAACGCCGGCGAGCGGAATCACGCAGGCGCGCGCCGCGACGCCGTCGACGAGCACGGTGCAGGCGCCGCACTCGCCCAGACCGCAACCGTACTTCGGGCCGTTCAGGCACAGGTCATTGCGCAGCGCGGTGAGCAGCGTCGTGCCGGGCAGACACGACAGGGCCTGCGGCTTGCCGTTCACGACGAGCTTCGTCTCGACGAGCGCGGGCATGGTGGCGGACACGGATTCCTTCAGCCGCACCGGCGCCAAGGCCCCTGCGTCAGACACTCAGGTAGGCGCGCCGCACATCCTCGGCGGCAGCGAGTTCCGCCATCGTGCCCTTGAACCGGATCTGGCCCTTCTCGAGCACGTAGGCGCGATCGGAAACGAGTTCGGCAAAGTGCATGTTCTGCTCGGACAGCAAGATGCTCACGCCCTGCGTCTTCAACTCCTGGATCATGTGCGCCATCTGCTCGACAATGACAGGCGCGACGCCTTCGGACGGCTCGTCGAGCAGCACGAGAAAGGGGTTGCCCATCAGCGTTCGTGCCACGGTCAGCATCTGCTGCTCGCCGCCGCTCATGCTGCCGCCGGGACGATTCGGCATCTCGCCGAGATTCGGGAACAGCTTGAACAGGCGCTCGGCCGTCCACAGCGGCGCCGGCGACCCGTCCGGCCACTGGCGGGCGTCCTGCCGGCCGACCTCGAGGTTCTCGAGCACCGTGAGGTCGGTGAAGATGCGGCGGTCTTCGGGTACGTAGCCGAGCCCGTGCGACGCCACGTCGTGCGGGTCGCTGGTCGAGATGTCGCGCCCCATGAAGCTCATCGTGCCCTTGTACTTGTCGAGCAAACCCATGATCGCCTTCAGGGTCGTCGACTTGCCGGCGCCGTTGCGCCCCATCAGCGCGACGACTTCGCCGCGCCGCACCTCGACGTCGACCTGGAACAGGATCTGCGCCGCGCCATACCAGGCCGCGAGATCGATCACCTCGAGCAACGGCTGCTCGGCGGCCTTCGTCGCTGCGCTCATGCTGGCGCTCCTGCGCCCGCCGCTTCCTTCTCGAAGGTCTTGCCGGAGCCGAAGTAGACCTCCTGCACCTTCGGGTGATCGCGAATCTCGAGCGGCTTGCCTTCGGCGATCAGTCGCCCGCGGGCCAGGACGATCATGCGATCGGCGTAGGCGAAGACAACGTCCATGCTGTGCTCGGTGAAGAGCACGCCGATGTTGCGCTCGACGACGAGCTTCTTGGTCAGCGCCATCAGTTCGTTGCGCTCCTTGGGCGCCATCCCGGCCGTCGGCTCGTCCATCAGCAGCAGCTTGGGCTGGTTCGCCATCGCGATTGCCAGCTCGACCCTTTTCACGTCGCCGTAGGCGAGCACGCTGCACGGCCGATCGGCCTGTTCGGACATCCCCACCTGGGCCAACAACTCGATCGCCTCCAGACGCTTGTGCGCGGCTGCCGGCCGCCACATCGAGTACAGCTTGCGGTCGGCGGAGATCAGCGCCATCTGCACGTTCTCGACGACCGTCAGCGACGCGAACGTGGCGGCGATCTGGAAAGTGCGCCCGACCCCGAGCTGCCAGATCTGGCGCGGCCGCAGGCCGATGAGTTCCTTGCCGTCGAGCAGGATCGAGCCGGAATCGGCGCGCAACTGGCCGTTGACCATGTTGAAGGTCGTCGACTTGCCGGCGCCGTTCGGTCCGATCAGGGCCAGCAGTTCACCCGCTTCGAGCCTGAAGTCGACCCCGTCCACCGCCCTGTTGCCGCCGAAGGACTTGCCCAGACCGCGCACCTCGAGCAGGCTCATGGCTGCCCTCCCTTCGCTTCACGCTGGCCGTAGACGATCTGACGCAGGAAGCCGGCGATCCCCTGCGGAAAGAGCAGCACCAGAATCAGGATGATCGCGCCCAGCATCGCCCGCCAGTACTCGGTATTGCGGGCGACGGTGTCGTGCAGCCAGGTGAAGACAACCGCACCGACCGCACCGCCCGAAAGCGTCTGCAAGCCGCCGAGCAGCACCATCACCAGGCCGTCGATCGACTTGCTGACGTACAGCCCTTCGGGCGAAATGCTGCCCTTCGAGAACGCGAACAGCGCCCCGGCCAGCCCGGCAAAAAGACCCGCGATCGTGAACGCGATCCACTGGTTGCGCTTGACGTCGATACCGATCGCGTCGGCGCGCAGCGGCGAATCGCGGCCGGCGCGCATCGCATAGCCGAACGGCGAGAACAGCGCGCGCCGCAGCAGCAGCATCGAGCCGACGACCAGCACGAGCGTCAGGTAGTAGTAGCTGCTGCCTCCCGTCAGCCACGACGCTGGCCAGACTCCGGTGATGCCGTTGCTGCCGCCGGTGAAGCTGTCCCATTGATAGACGATCGCCCACGCGATCTGCGCGAAGGCGAGCGTCAGCATCGCGAGATAGACCCCCGACAGGCGCACGCAGAACCAGCCGAAGAGCACTGCGCCAAGGGCGCCGACGACCGGCGCGAGGATCAGCGCCAGCTCCATCGGCAGCGCCCGCAGCAGCAGCGCCGCGCCGTACGCACCGAGCCCGAAATAGGCGGCGTGGCCGAACGAATGCATGCCCCCGGGGCCCATGATGAAGTGCAGGCTTGTCGCGAACAGCGCGGCGATCAGCAGGTCGATGATCAGCACCGTCGTATACGGCGAGTCGGCAGTCAGCAGCGGCGTCACGACGAGCGCCAGCAGCAGGATCGCGGCGCCCGCCTTGAACAGGTTGTCGGCCGGACGAAGCGGCGCCTCGACCGGGCCGACATGCCGGCTCGGCGCTTGCTCACGCCCCATCAATCCCCATGGGCGCCACACCAGGACGACTGCCATGACGAGAAACTCGACAACCAATGTCAGCTTGGAGAACGAGACGCTGACGCCCAGCACATCGACCAGGCCGAGCCAGATGCAGATCGCCTTCAGCTCCGCAATCAGCAGCGCGGCGACGAAGGCGCCCGGAATCGATCCCATGCCGCCGACGACGACGACGACGAATGCGCCACCGATGATCTGCAGGTCGAGTTCGAGATTGGCCGGTTCGCGCGGCAGTTGCAGCGCGCCGCCGAGTCCGGCGAGCATCGCGCCGAGCGCGAACACCGCCGTGAACAGCCACGCCTGGTTGACGCCGAGTGCGGCGACCATCTCGCGGTCCTGCGTCGCGGCGCGCACCAGCGTGCCCCAGCGGGTGCGCGTGAGCAGCAGCCAGAGCAGGCCGAGGACGATCGGGCCGACGAAGATGAGCAGCAGGTCGTAGGACGGGAACTGGCGCCCGAGGATCATGACCGATCCCGACAGGCCCGGCGCGCGCGGCCCGAGCAGTTCCTCGGGCCCCCAATACCAGAGCACCGCGTCCTTGAAGACAAGCACGAGCGCAAACGTCGCGAGCAACTGGAAAAGCTCGGGCGCGCGATAGATGCGGCGCAGCAGCACGATCTCGATCAGCGCGCCGAGCACGCCGACGACAACCGCCGCGAGCAGCAGCGCCGGCCAGAAGCCGAAGCCGCTGCTGAAGCGTTCGACGAGCGAATAGGCAACGTAGATGCCTACCATGTAGAACGATCCGTGGGCGAAGTTGACGATCCGGGTCACGCCGAAGATCAGCGACAACCCGGCGCCCACCATGAACAACGACGAGGCGCCCGCCAGGCCGTTGAGAAGCTGAACGATGAGACCGGAGAAGCTCATGACGGGACCTGCGGTTGCGGGTTCGAGGGAACCGGAAATCGCTCAGGGCGGGCTTTGCAGCCCACCGGCTTCGATGGCGCGCGGATCGAATGGGGCACGTGCCGTGGGGCACGCGCCCATGTCGATCGAAGCAACGCAGAATCAGTCGGCGGGCCGCATCTTCTTCACTTCCGCGTCCGACGGCATGTACTTCGCGCCGTCGAGATACTTGTAGTCGACCATCACGCCCTTGCCGTCGACGTTCTTGGTGCGGCCGACGAAGCCGCCCATGGTCGATTGGTGATCGATCGGCCGGTAGGTGATCTTGCCGAACGGCGAGTCGACCTCGAGTCCGCTGAAGGCCTGTACCAGCGCGTCGGTCTGCGTCGAATTGGCCTTCTTGATGCCGGCGGCGAGCGACTTGATCGCGCTGTAGCCGACGATCGAGCCGAGGTACGGATGGTCCTTCCACTTCGCCTGGTAGGCCGCAAGAAAGGTCTTGTGCTCGGGAATGTCGATGCCATACCACGGGTAGCCAGTCACGACCCAGCCGTTGGGTGCCTCGTTCTTCAGCGGTTCCAGGTACTCGGGCTCGCCGGTCAGCATGCTCACGACTTCACGGTCCTTGAACAGGCCGCGCGTATTGCCTTCGCGCACGAACTTCGCGAGGTCGGCGCCGAACAGCACGTTGAAGATCGCATCGGGTTTGGCATCGGCGAGCGCCTGCACCACGCTGCCCGCGTCGACCTTGCCCAGTGGCGGCGCCTGCTCGGCGACGAATTCGATATCGGGCTGAGCCGCCTTCATCAGCTTCTTGAAGGTCGCGACCGCCGATTGCCCGTACTCATAGTTCGGGTAGACGACCGCCCAGCGCTTCTTGTTCATCTTCACCGCTTCGGGCACCAGCATCGCGACCTGCATGTAGGTGGAGGGGCGCAGACGGTAGGTGTACTTGTTGCCGTCCTCCCAGACGATCTTGTCGGTCAGCGGTTCGGCGGCGAGAAAGAAGGTCTTCTTCTGTTTGGCAAAGTCCGTGACCGCAAGGCCGATGTGCGAAAGGAAGGTTCCCGTCAGCACGTCGACCTTTTCGCGCGAGATCAACTCCTCGGCTGCGCGCACCGCATCGCCCGGGTTGGCGTTGTCGTCGCGCGTGATCAGTTCGACCTTCTTGCCGTTGATGCCGCCGGCCGCGTTGATCTCCTCGACGGCGAGTTCCATGCCCTTCTTGTAGGGCTCGAGGAACTGCGGCTGTGCCTTGTAGCTGTTGATCTCGCCGATCTTGATCACGTCGGCGCCGTACGCCTGCGACATGCCGACGACGGCAAAGGCCATCGATGCGGCGGCGGCGCGCCAAACCTGTCTGCGGTGGGTCATCGTCAGTCTCCTGTGGGAGTGGGTTGAAAAACCTTCGGATCGACTGCCTGCCTCAACGCAGGCCGTCCTCGCCCTTGATCTCGCTTGCCTTCAGCCCGCCGACGCGCGCCAGCGGCCGGCCGCTGTCGGTGACGACGACCGCGACGACGATCTCGTTCGCGCGCGGCGCGTCGCCGATGCGCGCCTCCATGGCGTCGAAATGGCTGCGCACGAAGGCCGCGTCCTTGTGGCCGAGCGGCACGTCGATCGCGGTGCCGAGGCCGCCGCGCTTCTTGCTCGACGGAACGAGCGCGGCGCCCTTCTCGACCGCGGCGCGCAGCGGCGCGCCGAGCTTGGGGTGCAGGATGGCGGCGGCGTGTTCGATCTCGCCCGCTTCACCGACGATCGCCGCCTTGCCGTAACTTTGCGCCTGCCCCGGCGCGATGCCGAGCGCGTCGACGCAGCGCTTGCCGAGCAGTCCGCCGAGTTCCTCGCCGATGGCGCTGAGTTCGTCGAGGTTCTCGACGTAGCGGCCGGCGCAGGGGTTGTCGATTACCGCCATGGCCAGCGCGCGGCGGGTCGGCGGCTCGACCGGGCGGCCCATCTCGATGCGGACTTCGTCGACCTGAACCACGATCTTGCGAATCTTGGCAGACATGTGCTTCCCCAATGCTCGAGTATCGAAACAAGGCCGGCGGCTCAGCGCAGGCCGTCCCAGTTCTTGATCGCGCTCGCGGCCAGGCCGCCGACGCGGGCGTGGATTCGCGATCCGGTACTCATCGCGAGGATGAAGACCAGCTCGTCCGCCGCCGGAGCACCTGGCACGCGCACCTCCATGGCGTCGAAATGGCTGCGCACATAGGCGGCGTTGATGTGCGTCAGCGGCACGTCGAGCGCCGTGCCGGGGGCGCCGACCTTCTTCGTCGACGGCACGATCGCAAGCGCATTGCCGGGCTGACCGCTCTTCGCTTCGCCCTGCCCCTTTGCATACGCGGCGCGATCGCCCTTCCAGCCGAGCAGTTCGCGCATCGCATAGCCGCCCGGCACGTGCCACAGCGCACCATGCTCGAGTTCGCCGCCACTGCCGACGATCGATCCCTTGCCGTAGCCCTCGATGCGCTCGACCGCGATGCCCATCGCCGCGCGCAGGCGGTGCGCCATGTCGACACCGACCGGCTCGAGCGCTTCCATCATCGGCAGGAGGTCGGCCTCGTAGCGGCCCGCAAACGGGTTACGCATCACGACCGCGATCGCACCGCGCAACAGTGGCACTTCGGGCGCAGGGCCGAACTCGTGGCGGATCTCCTCCACCTGGGTCAGGACGCGTCGAACTTCGATCATCAACTCGGACTCCTCTCGGACTTCGGTTCAAACCACCGCTGTGGCGTGAACAGGTGTCGCGTGCACTTCGACCGCGTGCTCGAACTGCGTCTCGCCGACGTAGGTTACCTGACCCTGGCAAACGAGGGTGCAAGACCAGATCCGACCCGCATCGCGCAGGCCCGCGGCGCAGCGCGCGCCGGCCGCCAGCGCGCGCCGCGCGACGTCGGCGCCGAGCGGCGGCACGTCGACCGTGACGGCGATTGCGCCGAGATCGCTGTCGTCCTTCAGTTCGCAGGCCGGCTTGCGAACGATGCGCGCATCGTTCACGTCGACCGCATTCGCGATGACCGTCGCCGCAGCGTCCGCCTCGGCCGCGGTGCGCGCAAGCACCGTGACGCTGTCGGCGATGCCGCGCGAGAAGCTGCGTCCGCGCCAGCCGCTGGTCGCGACGCCGCGCACCGGCATGTCGTGCGTCACGTCGAGTTGGCCGTCGCTGCGGATGCCGTTCAGGATCTGGTCTGCGTCGAGCCGGGAGAGGTCGGCGAACAGGCCGACGCGCAGCGAACGGTGCGACGCCAGGTGCCAGGCGATGTCGCCGCCGTCGTTGACCCAGGCGCGCTCGATGCCGTCGCGCTCGTAGCACGCGATCAACTCCTGCGCGACCGCACCCGCGACCGCGGCCATCGGCGTGATGTAGCCCTCGCGGTACGGCTCGCACGCGAGCCACATGCGCCGCGCGATTGGACCCGTCAGCCGGCACGGGCCGTCGATCGGCCTGCGCAGCAACGGCAGTTCGGCGACGAGCTCGCCCAGCACGCCCTCGAAGCGATGCCACGCCAGCGCGTGCGCCGCTTCGATCGCGCGCGTATCGCCATCGGCGCCGATCACGATGTCGATCGGACCGTGCTGGAAATGCAGCCTCCCATCCGGCAGGCGCGCTTGGCAGGCAGGCATCGCGCTCAGCCTAGCAAGGGCGCATGGCCGATCGGCCACGGATTGGCCGGATTGACCGCCTCCCAACGGCGCGCCGTCGGCGCGCCGTCGTTGTTGCGCGCGCCGTGGCGCAGCACCTCCTCCAGCGTGCGTACGCTGTCGACGTGACCGCCGAGCGCACCGAAGTCGTCGAGTGTCATGCTGAACTCGATCGGCGCGACGATCGCCGGCGTCGGCACCGTTCCGAAGCTGTTGTCGGGCATGCGCATGACGTCGACCATGATCGTGATGCCGCCGCCCGGCCAGACGTAGGCCGGCGCGCCGCCGCAGGTCACGTTGACGAGCGCCTGCTTGATCGAGCGCGTCAGCAGCACCGGGTTCTCGGTCACCCCGGCGCGCAGGCTGCCGCCTGCACCGCCGAGGAATAGCACCGTGCACAGCGACGGTTCGCAGTTCTCGCCAATGCGGTCGATGATCGAGCGCAGCGCGGACGGCACCTCTTCCTCTCGCGGCTGGAGTTGCTCGTCGAGCACGTACCACGACGCATGCTCGCCGGTCGTCGACGTCATCAGCAGGCGCAGGCCCGGCCAGGCCGTCTTCGGATCCCAGGAATCGACGATCGACAGCGGATCGGCGATGTCCGTCCCGCCCCAGCCGGTGCCGGGATTCGCGACCTGGAAGTACCTGCCGGGGGTCGACTTTCGCCCGCGCATCTTGATGCCCGAGTGGCGCATCCCGAGGCAGCGCCCGGCCTGATGCTCGGTCAGGACGCCGGTGATGTGATCGTCGACGACGACGACTTCATCGGCCTGACCGAAGAACTGCTTCGCGAAGATGCCAATCGTCGCGGAACCGCAGCCGACGCGCATGCGCTGCTCTTCGACGCCGTTGACGATCGGCGCCCGCCCGGCCTGCACCACGACCTGCGAGCCGCCGTCGATCGTCAGATCGACCGCCCGCTTGTTGCCGAGCGCCTCCATCGTCTCGAGCGTGATGCGCCCTTCCTTCTTGCTGCCGCCGGTGAGATGGTGAACGCCGCCGAGCGACAGCATCTGCGAGCCGTATTCGACCGTCGTCACGTGTCCGACCACCTCGCCCTTGCAGCGCACGTTGGCCTGTTCCGGGCCAAGGTAGCGGTCGGTGTCGATCTTCACCTTCAGGCTGCAGTAGCTGAAAATGCCCTCGGTGACGACGGTGACCATGTCGACGCCGGCCGCCTTCGAGCCGACGATGAACGGCGCCGGCTTGTAGTCGGGATAGGTCGTCGACGAACCAACCGCGGTCACGAACACCTCGTCGGCGAGCAGCAGATCGCCGTCCCAGTCGGCCGGCGCGGGCGTAGTGTCGGCCGCGCCCTGCGGCGCGAACGCGACCAGCGGCGGCGTGTTCTTGCCGAGCGTGCGGCGCAGCAGAAGCACCGGATCGACCCGCACGAGGGTGCCGTCCTCGTTCGCATAGCGGTCACAGGCGCCGGTCTTGCCGGGGCTGATCTGGCACAGGATCGGGCACGCGTTGCACTCGACCTTGTCGGCCGCCATCCGCTCGTTGCGCAGCGGCGCGCGATCGAGCACCTGCACCACAGGCGGCACATCCATGCCCGGCAGGCCGTCGGTCTTCGTGTGTTCCGTCATTGCCAAGATCCCTTCGACTGCGGCGCTGAATCAGCTTGCCCGAACCCGATCGACGATGTAGCATTCACTTAACGTTGATGTTGTGAACACTCCATGAACCGGGAGTGGACTTTAGCGCCTTCGCCGGCGTCTGGCAAACTGTTTTTTTCGCCACCTCTCCTCTCTCCTCATCACCCACGAGGTACCCGCATGACCCATGTCGTGACCGACAGCTGCATCCTTTGCAAATACACCGACTGCGTCGACGTCTGCCCGGTCGATTGTTTCCACGAAGGCCCCGACTTCCTCGTCATCGATCCGGACGAGTGCATCGACTGCGCCGTATGCATCCCCGAGTGCCCGGTCGAGGCGATCTTCGCCGAGGAAGACGTGCCTGCCGGGCAGGAGGTCTTTCTCGCCATCAACAAGCGCTTCGCGCCGCAATGGCCGGTGCTCTCCTCGAGCAAGGATCCGCTGCCCGAAGTCGATCGCTGGAAGGACGAGAAGAACAAGCTTGCCAACTACAAGCTGCCTGACGACAAGGCCTGATGGTTTCGTCGACCACCTAGAGCGCTTGGCGATGACCCCCCGCAGCGCCAGGAGTCCTTCACGCAGCCGGCCGCGCACGGCGCGCAAGCCGGGCGTGCGCGAACTCGCTGCGCAGGCGACGCGCGACAGCCTGCTGCGCGCGGCGACGAAGATCTTCGCAAAGTATGGCTTGAGCGGCGCCAGCGTCGAGAAGATCTCGATGGCGGCCAAGTCCTACGACCGGATGATCTACTACTACTTCGGCAGCAAGGAAGGCCTGTTCGTCGCGGTGCTCGAAGAGGCCTACCGGCGATTCGACGAGGCCGAGGCAGCGCTCGAACTCGACAACGAACGGCCGGTCGAGTCGCTGCTGGAGATCGTCGCCTTCGTGATGGCGTACTACCGCGAGCACCCCGAATTCGTCACGCTGCTCAACAGCGAGAACCTGCACCGCGGCCGGCACATCAGCAAGTCGCGTCGGGCCGGCGAGTACTCCTCGCCCGCGATCGGCGTCGTCGGACAGGTTCTGCGCAGCGGCGTCGACCAGGGTCTCTTTCGCGCCGATGTGGCGGCGCGCGACGTTTATCTGCTGATCGCGGCGACGGGCTACTTCTACCAGTCCAACCGCTACACACTGTCGGCATTCCTCGGCGAAGACCTCGGTCATCCCGAGGCCGTCGCGCACTGGGAAGCGTTTGTCAAGCAGTCCGTATTGCGCACTGTCTTGCTCGACGCGCGGTCGATGACTGCCTCGTGAGCGGCCGGCACCCGGCTCGCCCTTCTCCACCATTCAGCACTCGAGGAGCGCACGCATGGCACAAGCAGCAGCAACACCGACTTCCGGCAAAGTCGTGATTCGAAACATCGGCCTGATGCTCTCGGGTGACATCGACAAGCCGATCCTGCAAGCCGACACGATCGTCGTCAACGAGGGTCTGATCACCGCGGTCGGCAAGGAGGCCGACTGCGACATCTCGCAGCCCGACACGGAGATCGACGCCCGCGGGACCTGCGTCTGCCCGGGCCTGATCGACAGCCACGTTCACCCGGTGTTCGGCGACTGGACGCCGCGCCAGAATCAGCTCGGCTGGATCGACTCGACGATGAACGGCGGCGTGACGACGATGGTCTCGGCCGGCGAAGTGCACCTGCCGGGCCGCCCGAAGGACATCGTCGGACTGAAGGCGCTCGCGATCACCGCGCAGCGCGCGTTCGACAATTTCCGTCCCGGTGGTGTGAAGGTGCTGGCCGGCGCGCCGGTGCTCGAGAAGGGCATGGTCGAGCAGGACTTCGAAGACCTTGCCAACGCGGGTGTCAAGCTGCTCGGCGAAGTCGGCCTCGGTTCCGTCAAGGCCGGCGAGGAAGCGCAGCGCATGGTGGCGTGGGCGCGCAAGCACGGCATCCAGAGCACGATTCACACCGGCGGGCCTTCGATCCCCGGCTCGGGGCTGATCGACAAGGACGTGGTGCTCGAAGCCGACGCCGACATCATCGGCCACATCAACGGCGGCCACACATCGCTGCCGCTGGCGCACGTCTGCGAGCTGTGCGAGAAGTCGACGCGCGGGATCGAGATCGTCCACAACGGCAACGAGAGAGTCGCGATCGAGGCCGCGCGCGCGGCGATCCAGCTCAAGTGCCCGCACCGCATCATCCTGGGCACCGACGGCCCGGCCGGATCGGGGGTGCAGCCGCTCGGCATCCTGCGCGTGATCGCGCTGCTGGCGAGCGTCGGCGGCATCCCGGCCGAGCAGGCCTTCTGCTTCGCGACCGGCAACACGGCGCGCGTGCGCTCGCTCGACTGCGGCCTGATCGAACCCGGCCGCGCCGCGGATTTCGTCTTCATGGACCGCGCACAGCACACTGCCGGACGCACCCTGCTCGAGAGCGTCCAGCTCGGCGACATTCCCGGCATCGGCATGGTGATGATCGACGGCATCGTGCGCTGCGGCCGCAGCCGCAACACGCCGCCTGCGACCGAAATTCCGGTCGTCGTCTGAGCGCGGTATCGAAGCGGCGCGCCGCTTCGGGAAGCCGTCAGAACGAGAGCGGGTAGTTGACGATCACCCGCGCCTGGGTCTGTGTCTGCGGCGAACCGTCCTGACGCAGCCACGAGTAGCGCAGCGTGATCCACAGGCCTTGCAGCGCGCTGCCCTTGGCGAAGCGGTAGTCGGCGCGCAGGTCGGTCTCGTTGCGGTCGGGCAGCGGCGCGCCGCTCGCATCGTCGATGCGGTGGCTGCCG